>NZ_MXAX01000108.1:5180-8821 GCF_019249195.1 Rickettsia sp. TH2014
GGATGACAGAGGTGAAATTGATCCACGCAACAATGTCATGCGGGGATGGCATAAAATATTTAAACACATAAAGATAATATATGTTAAACTTTGCACCTTATATAGATTTACCGCTTGTTTGGGGTGGTCTTATAGCTACCGCTATTTGTTTATATGTTTTATTGGACGGTTTTGATTTAGGAGTAGGAATCTTATTTCCGTTTGCACCTACTGATGATTGCCGTCATAAAATGATCAATTCTATTGCTCCTTTTTGGGACGGTAACGAAACTTGGTTAGTACTTGGCGGCGGCGGTTTATTTGCAGCTTTCCCGCTGGCATATTCGCTATTAATGCCGGCTTTATATATTCCTATTACATTGATGTTACTTGGCTTAATCTTTCGAGGCGTAGCTTTTGAATTCCGTTTTAAGGCTCATGTAGGTCATCGTTATATTTGGGATTACGCCTTTCATTTTGGCTCTATGCTTGCTGTTTTTTGTCAAGGTTTAATGCTTGGTACGTTTGTCCAAGGAATAGAGATAGAAGGACGAGAATTTGCAGGAGGGAGCTTTGATTTTCTTACTCCCTTCTCCGTTATGACGGGGATAGCATTAATATTCGGGTATGCACTCTTGGGTGCTACTTGGCTTATTCTGAAAACAGAAAAGAAAACACAAGATTGGGCTTATAAATCTGCTTTATATATTTTATTTTACGTTGCACTTTTTATGGGACTTGTGAGCTTATGGGTTCCTTTCTTAAATAACCACATAAATCATCGTTGGTTTAGTGTACCTAATATTTACTATTTATCGATTGTACCTATTGTAACTGCTTTAATATTTATTAAGTTAATTAAAGCCGTTAAGCAAAAAAAAGAAGTAAAGCCGTTTATTTATACGATCTTGTTATTTTTATTAGGATATTTAGGGCTTGCAATAAGTATATGGCCATATATCGTTCCTTATAAAGTTACGCTCGAAACCGCAGCAGCAGCACCGGAGTCACAGTCTTTACTGTTAATAGGGGCTGGGATATTCCTGCCTGTCATACTTGGATATACTTTCTATTGTTATTATATATTCCGTGGCAAATCATCTCATCATCCGATATATTAAAAAAATAACCTCTTGTCTAAAAGGGTGGCAATGGTTCATTATTCTATGGCTCAGCGGATTATTATCCACGCTACTTTTAACTTATATAGTTAAGCTGGTGTTTAGGGCGATAGGGTAAAATTATTGTTAGTACAGTGCAGTAATGTCGTTCCTAGCTAAAATAGGTCTTGTTGCATGGTTTGAGAAAAGTGTTCGATGTCATTCCTGTGAAAGCAGGAATCCATAATAAAGCGAGATAGAATGAACTTTTAATTTTAAAAAATTGCTGTATTTATATTTTTTTGGATTCCTGCTTTTGTAGGAATGACATCGGATATATGCAATGACATTTAAAGTATAGATATATGGAAAAAATCTCAGCATTTATTATTACCAAAAATGAAGCGGCAAGAATAGCACGAGCTATAAATAGCGTAAAAAATATTGTTGATGAAGTTATAGTAGTCGATAGCGAAAGCACAGATGATACGGTAGCAATCGCTGAACAATTAGGAGCAAAGGTAATAGTAAAACCGTGGCTTGGCTATGTAGGGCAGAAATCTTTTGCCGAAAGCCTTTGCGTAAATGATTGGATTCTTAATATTGATGCCGATGAGGAGTTGTCTAAAGAGTTACAAGACGAAATAGAGTATATTTTTGCCTCTCATAATCAAGATCGTTATTTGGCTTATCAAATAAAGCTGTTAATAATGCATCGTAATGACCAAAAGCCACGAATGTTTGCTCCGTTTAATAAATGTACTCGGTTGTATAATAAAAAATTTGCAAGCTTTGCAAATACATTAAATAGTACTACTCATGATTCGGTGGTATTTAACAAAGATGTTGATTTTGCAGGTAAAATTTATCTATTAAATGGAGCTACCTATCATTATTCCGGTACTTCAATTGAGCAGCTAGTGGCTAAAGCAAATTTTTACTCTAGCGAGCAAGCAAAAGATCTAGTTGGGCAAGGAAAAAAACTTTCAAATTTTCGTTTAACAACTGAAATGATATGGTGGTTTTTTAAAGCGTTTTTTATCAGGCGCTATTTTGTATTCGGTTTTGGCGGTTTTGTAGATTCAATGATTTTTACCTTTGCAAGATTTCTAAGGCTTGCAAAATTAAGAGAGTCGTCGCTTAAATCAAAAAACGTCATTGCGAGCGACTGTAAGGAGCGTGGTAATCTCATGAAATAATAAACAAACTTCTGAGATTGCTTCGTCGATGTTTTGCATCTCCTCGTAATGACGATTTAAAAAATAAAGTAACTTATGAAAGCAAATTTTAACGTTAGTAAATTAAAAAACGGCTTAACGGTTTTGACGTATAATATGCCTTATGTTAATTCGGCAGCAATAAATTTAATTGTTAAAGTCGGAAGCCGTTATGAAAATCCTGAAGAAGAGGGCATTTCTCATTTTCTTGAGCATATGGCTTTTAAAGGTACAACAACAAGAACGGCAAAACAAATAGCCGAAGAATTTGACGAGATAGGAGGTCATTTTAACGCTTATACAGGTCATGAAAAAACAATATATTATGCACGAGTATTATCCGAAAATTGTGATAAAGCACTTAATATACTTAGCGATATAATACACAATTCTATCTTTGCTGAAGAAGAGATAGCAAAAGAATATCAGGTAATATTACAGGAAATAGCCCAAGCCCATGATAATCCGGATGATTTAATATATGAGAAGTTTTATAGCAGTGTTTATAAGGACCAGCCGCTCGGTAAACCGATTCTTGGAACAAGCAAAACATTATCTAGTTTTACTAAAGAGCATTTTTTGAGTTTTATAGATAAACATTATAACGCTGGAAATTTGTATTTATCGGTTGCCGGTAATGTTGATCACGATAAAATAGTAAGTAGTGCAGAGCGATTGTTTTCCTCTTTAAAGCAAGGAGAAAAAAGTAATTTTCTTCCTGCAAAATATATAGGAGGTAATAGCTTTATCAATAAGGATTTGGAGCAGACTACTTTAATCCTTGGTTTTGAAGGAACGCCTTATATTAACTTAGAAAGGCTTTACCGAACTCAGTTACTTGCTATAATATTCGGAGGTGGTATGTCTTCACGTTTATTTCAGCATATTCGTGAAAAATTAGGTCTTGCATATGCGGTAGGTAGTTATAATAGTACATATTCTGATAGTGGGGTATTTACTATTTATGCAAGTACAGCACATGATAAATTAGAGTTATTATACAAAGAGCTTAAAACCGAAATAACCAAGATGACTGAGAAAGTTAATGAAGAAGAGATGATTAGAGCTAAAACGCAACTACGAAGTAATTTGTTGATGGCACAAGAAAAAGTAGCTTATAAATCAGAAGAAATTGGTAAAAACTATGCAGCTTTCGGTAAATATATTCCTCCTGAAGAGATTATGGAAATTATAATGAATATAAAAGCAGGTGACATTATTAATACGGCGAGTAAAATATTTAGTAGTATTACTACATCGGCAATTATCGGTCCGAATGATCTTCGAGGGTTTTGATGTTATGTTTGGATACCGTCATTGCGAGGAAAAATTGAAAATTTTGACG
>NZ_MXAX01000108.1:8927-8993 GCF_019249195.1 Rickettsia sp. TH2014
AAAAAAAGTAGCTGCGAACTAAGAAAAGTAGTAAATCGACAAAAAACTTAACCACAAGTGTGTATG
>NZ_MXAX01000109.1:0-639 GCF_019249195.1 Rickettsia sp. TH2014
GGTTCAAACACCATAAGAGATGGTGTTAATATCAACACTATAGAACAAAAGAAGATGCAGGTATTACCTGCTGAAATCATGTCTCTACCTAACTTATCGTGTTTTGTTAAGTTAGCTGGACATTATCCGATTTCTAAACTAAAGATGAAATGGCAGAATTGATCTAATGGTTATTAATTAATGTATTATTTAGGTTGGGATATTTGATGCATAAATATTTATTTTTATTAGTATTCATTGTATCAATAAGTTATATGCAAGATGTCTATGCTATATCCTATGAAGAGGATCCGATTGGAATAACGCTGTGTACATTGTCATGGGGTGTAAGACACAAAGTAACAAAATCTATAGCCATAATAGGGGTAATTGGATTTGCATTATTGGCATTAAGAGGTAAGATATCATGGCAATATTCCCTAATGATCATTTGTGGTATAGTTATCATTATGCAAACGGATGAAATACTGAGATTTCTTAATACGCTAAAAGTAATAGATTTTGGTAAAGATCCATATGTTTGTACAGGAAGAATTCAATAATCACTTCGGCTCTGCTGCAGCTAATGATTTACTTGATTTATTTAATTCAAAGTTCATTTTTCGTGTTGGTGATCAGCAAACAGCACATAGATCGGCA
>NZ_MXAX01000110.1:0-3381 GCF_019249195.1 Rickettsia sp. TH2014
GGTTCAAACACCATAAGAGATGGTGTTAATATCAACACTATAGAACAAAAGAAGATGCAGGTATTACCTGCTGAAATCATGTCTCTACCTAACTTATCGTGTTTTGTTAAGTTAGCTGGACATTATCCGATTTCTAAACTAAAGATGAAATGGCAGAATTGACCAAAGCATGAAAGGCAAATTATTTTCTTTATGTAAATAATGTTTTTTAATATCAGGTATATATAATGCATCACTTAATTGATCAACTTAAATCTAAAAATAATATTTGCTATATAAGAGCACTAGTACCAATGATCGTGCTTTATGTTTTATTAATTAGTAGGCCCGATACTAAAGATCGTGCAAGGAGCGGCAAAGTTATTGAAAGTACCGAGTTAAGAAATGACTTTCATAGTTAGAATAATTGTGCTATAAAAGCTTTCAGATTTTTTGCAGTTTTGGTTAATAATGTACCGAGACTGGGGATTATAGGAACTTTTTATGAAACGATTAAATTCAAAATTTACAGACTCACAATATAAATTAATTTCTTCCACTCAAAAGAAATTTCGTTTGTATTATGCAATAATGCTAAAATATTATGAATCTCATAATAAGTTCATAGATGGTTTGCCAAAAATATCAGGTTCATTATTAACTAATATTGCTATTAAGTTGGATTTAGAGACCACAAGCATTACAATTCCTTCAGCTAGAGCAGTTAGGAATTATAAAATAAGAATCCTACAACATTTTAATATTTCTGCTGTTAAAAAAACCGATAAGACTGATAGGATTGATTTGCAGCTACATTTAAAAAATATAATAAGTTGTGAAGGAATATTTGAATATGAGGTACTACAGGAATATGCTCAGGATTTCATAGTTAAGCAAGGTATTTCTTCTATTAAGAAGTCTAGTATAAGTAGAATCGTAAAAAGCACTATATACCAATATGAAAAAGATTTATTCCAAACTATAGTTGATAGTTTGGGTATTGAAACAAAAGCTTATCTAGATGAACTATTAATTATTACAGATGGTATGTCTAAGATGAATCATCTTATGCGTTGGGTAAGAGGTTCGACAATAGAAAGCATAAAATCAGAAACTAAGAAATTAAGATTTTTAAAGCTTCTAGCATATCCAGAGATTGTAACAACTTTAACATCTAAGCACTTAAAACGCTATTATAGGAATATTGTCAATAAATACCCAAGTACCATAAAGGAGATGCCAAATGCTAGCAAATATGCTCAACTAATTATTTTTTGTTTCATGAGAAAAACTGATATTAATGATTCTCTTGTGGAAATTCTTCTAGATACAACTCAAAAAATTTTTATTGCTGGAGAAAACAAATCTAAAGCTAAATTTTCTAAATTGAAAGAAATTAAGAAAAATTATGATAATAGAAGAGTATTAAAGATTTTAGTAGATACTATATTAGGTAATGAAGAAGATTTGATTAATAAAGCTATATATCCGAAACTTCCAAAGAAAAAATTGTTAGACATTCAGCAACAATTGTCAACCAAGAAGCTGGTCAACAAATTTAGTGATTTATTATATTACAGTACTAGAGAATCTTTTGCTCGTTATTATAGGAAAGTTATTATTCCAATAATAGAAGTCTTAGAATTTGATTCTGTAAGTAGTAATAAGATTACAAATGTTATTAACTTAATTAAGGATAATATTAATAACAATAAGCGATATTATTATAGCAATCAAGTACTGGAGATAGAACAGACGGTACAAAAATCACATAGGGATAAGATATTTGATAAAAATAATAGAGTTAAAAAAATAGATTTAGAATTATGTGTATTAAATAAGTTAAGAAATAAACTTAGGAGTAAAGAAGTTTGGGTAAAGGGAGGTTATAAGTATCGTAATCCTGAAGAGGATTTACCACAGGATTTTGATCAAAATAAAGAAAAATATTTTAATATTCTGAGGCAACCACAAGACGCCGATACTTTTATCAATACACTAAAAGCAGAGTTAAAAAACTCATTATTTAGATTAAATAATTCTATTCCCCAAAATAAATTCGTGCATATTCTAAAAAAGCCAAAAGGTCATATAAGGGTTGCCAAAATAAAAGAGCAAAATCCACCAAAACAATTAGAATTAATAAAAGAAGAGGTGTTTAAGCGTTGGCCATCAACTAGCTTACTTGATATTTTAAAAGAAGTAGATCTGTTTGTTAATTTTACAGATGACTTTGTTGCAAGTGGTCCTAAAACAGGATTAGATAAAGAAATTATTTGTAAGAGACTACTTTTAGCTATTTTGGGATATGGTACAAATACTGGTCTTAAAAGTATGAGTAATGGAGAGATTAGTTACCAAGATTTACAATATATAAAGCTTAGATATTTTGATCAAGAAAACTTGCAAGCGGCTATTCGTAAAATAGTGAATAGTTTACTAAAGATTCGCTTCACATCACTATGGGGCGACAATACAACATCAGTCGCTTCAGATTCAAAACATTTTAAAGCATCTGATCAGAATTTGATGAGTAGTTGGCATCCTCGTTATCATAGCAAAGGAGTAATGATTTATTGGCACGTTGATACTTCATCTGTATGTATTTATTCGCAAATGAAAAGCTGTCATTCTTCAGAAGTAGCGGCAATGTTAGAAGGTATATTGAAGCATGCAACAAATGCAAATATAGACAAGAATTACGTAGATACACATGGTGCAAGCGAAATAGGCTTTGCATTTTCTTACCTATTTTCCTTTGCTTTGATGCCAAGATTCAAAAATATTCATAAACAAAGATTGTATTACACTGATAAAGAAGAGCAAAAAGGCTTAAACCATATAGAAGACATATTAGTGCGTCCTATTGACTGGGAGCTAATCAAAAGACATTATGAATATATTATACAACATGCTATCTCATTGAAATTAGGAATAGCTGATACAGAAGGATTACTCAGAAAATTTACTAAGGGTAATGTACAACATGAAGCATACCAAGCCATTAGAGAGTTAGGAAGAGCAGTAAAAACTATTTTCCTATGTAATTATTTTAATTCTCTAGAACTAAGACAAGAAATACATAGTGCATTAAATGTTGTAGAACGTTGGAATGGTGTTAATGACATTATATTTTATGGAAAAACGGGAGTATTTCGTAGTAATAACCCACTAGAGTTCAAATTATCTACTTTATGTTTGCATTTATTACAACTATCAATGGTGTACATCAATACTTTAATGCTACAACAAATATTAGTGGAATCATCTTGGTTAGAAAGGATGAGTAATGAAGATAAAAGAGCGATTTCTCCTCTAATTAGTGAACATATTAATCCATATGGTAGTTTTAGTTTAGATCTAAATAAGCGTTTAGCAATTAATGTTGACCAGGCTCTTTTT
>NZ_MXAX01000111.1:0-1392 GCF_019249195.1 Rickettsia sp. TH2014
ATTATTACCTAAATATAAGGATGTAAGGTTTTGCATGCATGATGCTTTAGTTAAAAGTTTTACGCCTTCCTTCTCGAGCTTATTAAATGTTAGATCCAATGAGCTAATATTTATCTTTTTTATATCCTTTAGCTTTTTTTGCAGTTTTTTAGGTGTAATTCCTTGATTTGTAAGATTAATATACATGATATACTGAATTTTTTATATAAAAACAGCATTGTAATACAATATTTTAGATATTATTACCAACAATAATGTTGGGTAATATCTGCGATTTATAAACCCCTTAATTTGCCCCAATTATCATTCTGTTTATTCAAGATGAGTATTACCAGCACATATTAGAATAAATCATGCACTGATAACAAATATCTATTTAGTAAAGTTGACAAATAGTAATTGTAGAGTATAATGCAGGCTTGAACTAAAATAGTATTGTATGAAGATTAGCTCACCTCTAAAACAAAATTTATCTGTGATCACATCTGCGGTAATGTTAACAGATAATCAAGGAAAATACTGGGTTCCTATAAATAAAGGGTATCGTGTGTTTTTATCAGAACAAGAAGTAATGGATGGCATAAGTAAATATATAAAAAAATATTCAGTTTCATCAATAGACAGTAATGTCTACTTTAATAGCAAAGGTGAAAACGTCATACTCTCTACTGAAAACCTATCTAAATTGGTAAGATCAGTAGAAGTAGTGGATAGAGTGGGTAAAACTACAATAGTACCTGAAGATTCGATAAAACAGGTGGTGCAGTATGTTGATAAATATAACAATATAATATGCCGCTCTTTTGATACAAAAGAAAAGACCTCTATAACAAAACATCTAGATACTTTTTTTGCTAAATTCCCGAGTGCCAAGAAGATATGGTGTAAAAATAATCTTTTTGACCCCGATAATGTTGACGACAATTCAGATGATCTAGCATGTTTTCTTGCTAAACATGCTGCTGATCCTAAATTAATATCCAAGGTCCTAGTATATAGCGAAAATATGGACTACAGTAAAGTTAATGGGTATTTAGCACAACATAAGAAGGACTCATCATCGGACATCCCTCAGAAACAAAGTTTCCTCTCAAAATTATCATGTATTAATAATGAAAGTGATAATTCTGAGTCTAAAGAAATGCATGATGATATTATATCAGTAAATGATGTATTAGCATTAAGAAATAATGCGTTACTGTCTTTGAAAACAGTGAAGTTTAATTCAGATCTTGATATACGAGAGTTTCATAGTTTAATGCCTGACATGTCTGATGTTAATGATCTTGTGGCATCTTGCCAAAATTACTTAGATGATAATCCACAAGATTGTTTGATGGGATTAAGTGTAGAAGTCAAGATTTAATCTTACAGACATTATAAAAATTATAT
>NZ_MXAX01000112.1:0-9885 GCF_019249195.1 Rickettsia sp. TH2014
TAGTATTTTTAATGTTTTACGTTAAAAATAACATTTTTAACTATTAAATAGTTTTTGTTCATTTTAACTTTGGATAGTTGTGTGATTTATTCACGGGATCCAAAAAAATACTAAACATCTAGTATTTTTAGTTGTTTTCCTGGATACCGTGGTCAAGCCACGGTATGACATCTCTCTTTAGTTAGCAATGCCCTTAATAAAGCAGCTGTTAATTAAAAGTTTGCTTGACTATTTCATACCAACAATTTTCAGGAGCGGCTGCTTTATTGCTAAAACCGCATATAATTAGCCGGTCTTTAACTCTTGTCATTGCAACATAGAGTAGTCTCATATATTCCTGTAAGTCTTTTAATTTTTCAGCTTCTTTCAGATCTTGTAAAAATGCGGGTGTGTCCGCAGCATTAGCAGAAAAAAACATTTCCTCTTTATCGTCCCAAATAAATTTATTGCTACTTACCGGCACAGTAGTAGAATCGCATAATATAACGATAGGAGCTTCAAGCCCTTTAGAGCCATGGACGGTCATTACTCTTATTTTGTCTGAATGCTCCATAT
This sequence comes from Rickettsia sp. TH2014, assembly GCF_019249195.1. Taxonomy (NCBI): domain Bacteria; kingdom Pseudomonadati; phylum Pseudomonadota; class Alphaproteobacteria; order Rickettsiales; family Rickettsiaceae; genus Rickettsia; species Rickettsia sp. TH2014. The sequence continues at coordinate 556 of NZ_MXAX01000112.1, forward strand.
CACGTTTGATGTAGATATCGTTATTCTCAAACCAAGCAATGAATCCTTGCAGTGAATTATCTATATCATTTGTATAGTTTTTGCTTAATGTTAATAGTTCATTTATCATATCATCATCGTAAATCTCTCGTAAATTTAGATTATTCACCACTAAATCAAAGAAATTCTCAACAGTAGATATTTTATAAATTTCAATTAGAGAATTTAACTTAGCGTATATTTCTTCACAAGCAGATAGATTATCCCATAAACTACTATTGGTTTTATTTACAAGAAGTTCGTATAATTGTTTTTCGTTCATGCCGATAATCGGTGATTTTAGTAAGCCGGCAAGGTTTAAATCATCATCAGATAATAACACAAATTTAGCTACCGAGATTAAATCCATTATCGTTAGATTTTCCTTAAGGTTAATTCTATCGCTTATCTCAACTTTAAGCTTAGCTTTGCTAAGTTCTTTTATCAGATTATTACTAAACTCGTCTCTTTTTCTTACTAATATCATGAAATCTTTTTCAGATATTCTGCTTGCGGTAGAAGGCAAAATTTCTTTGCTTTTTATTTGTTCTTGTATAAAATTTATGATTTTTTCTATGAGTAAATCAGTGGCGGATTTAGAATTTTTATAATCTTCAGGCAATGCCCAAAAAAGCTCTTCTTGTTTTTCACTCGTTACTAAAGGCCAAATTGTCACTAGACCTTGATGTATACGAAATGAGGATATTAAAGGGTTATCTGAAAGGAATAAACTAGGGTAATTGGATTTTATATTTTTCAAAACATTATGAGTAAATTGTAAAATCTCTGCACATGATCTATATGAGCATTCAAGCGTGACATTTTTGAACTTCTTATTAGCATTTGTAAGATTTGTTTTTAGTTGCTCATTTACTAAGCTAAAATTATGAAGATCCGCTCCTTGAAAGCTAAAAATCGATTGTTTATCGTCACCAACGATAAAGGTACTATTATTTGGCTTATTTGCCGCATTAAACTCCGTTATTAAAGTAGTAATAATATTCCATTGCTGGGGGCTTGTGTCTTGTGCTTCATCGACAAGAATATGATTTATTTCACTCTCCAGCTTATGTAGCAACCATTCATGTGTAGTTTTATTATTCAGTAATTTCTCAGTGTAGTAAATTAGATCATCGTAATCGAGTAAATTATTTTCTTCTTTATAGAAATCGTATTTTTTTAAAATAATATGAGCAAGCTTAGTAAGTAAATTCGTATAATATTCTAGCTCCTCTATGCGACGCAGCTCATCTAATCGGTAAATTTCAGAAGTGATTTTTTCTAGCTCTAACAATAATTTAGGAAATTTTCTTATTAATACTTTCGATAAAAAGCTTTTACGTTTTTTTCCGTCTTTGGTAAAAAAAATTTCTTTCGGTTCTATTTCCAAATCATATTCTGCAAATAAGTTTTTTACCTTATCGTAAATATTATTTAATTCCCCTAACGCTAATCTTTTATTATATATTTCTTTAGGAATTTGCTTATTTATAAATAACTTCTTGAATTTAATTTTCTGCTCAATTATTTCAGTAAAAATATCTTGCAATGTTATTTCATGAAAGCGGTTAAGCAAAATTTTAATTAAGTCATTATGCTCATCACTTAAGTAGATTTCATTTCTGATATTTAGGAAGATATCCTGTAATTTAGTTTCTTCAAGAATCTTAAATTCCGGTGTGATACCTGCTTCTAAAGGAAAAGTTTTAAGGATTTTTTGACAAAACGCATGAATTGTATAGATATTTAAAGACTCATTACTATTTAGTATTTTATCGTATAAAGTTTTTGCGTTTTCTATTTCTTGCGGTAGCGGCTTATTGCCACTCATTAAGAAGAGTTCATTGTCTAATTTTTCTGCATCGCAAAGAGAAAGATGTTTAAGTTTACTATTAATTCTTGCTTGCATTTCTATAGAAGCAGCATTAGTAAAAGTAAGGCATAAAATATTTGCAGGTTCTACACCTGTTATTAACAAACGTAAAAACCGATCGGTTAGGATTTTGGTTTTACCTGTACCTGCTGATGCTGATACCCAAACGGAATAATTAGGATCGGATGCTTGTTGTTGTAGATCACTCATTTTTTCTTTTTTCTATGCGTCCCTAATCGTCATTGCAAGCAGCCGTAGGCTGTGTGGCAATCCCGTTAAATATCCTGAGATTGCTTCGTTAATTACTTACGTAATTTCCTCGCAATGACGGAAAACTGATCCCTACACAGAAATAACATTACGCCTATAAATAATATAAATCACTATTAAAGATACAGCAAGACCAAACCAAGTTAGGGCATATTCTAAATGGTCATTTCTGATTGCTGCTAAATGATTTATTGAAAGAGGTAATAAAATATCTAGATTGCTAATATCTTTTCCTTCCGCAATAATATAAAAATTCTCTAGATTTAATTCTAAGGTTTGAGATGCTTCTTTCAAATCTAAAGTTAGCCACACATTATTTTTTATATCGTTAGCAGGTAAGTAGCTACGAGTTTTTTCAGACGGCATAGTAACACCGATAATCTCATGTTGTTGGTCGTTTGTAGCTTGAGTGATAATATTTTTATTGCGATTACTAAACCAGCCTCGTGCTACTAAAATAACTTTATCTTCTATGGTTTTAAAAGGAGTAACTAAATAATAGCCGTCTTTTTCGCTCGACATTGACCTTCTACCATATAAATATATGTCTTTATTAGGTAAAAATTGACCGGTAATTTTTACTTTATGATAAGGTAAACTATCTTGAATTTCTGCTAAATTAATTGCAGATGAAGTGAGGTTAGTTTGCATTGAGGCTAAGAATAATTTCTTTTCCTTTAAACGGCTAAGCTGCCAAAAGCCTAAGGAAATAAGTATTGTAAACGTGATAAGTACAACAAGGTTTGTTTTCATAGGTAAGTTTAAGGAATGTTGATAATCGTCATGAGCTAAGCGACTACAAAGAGCGTGGCAATCTCATGAAACAATATCAAACTCCTGAGATTGCCACGTCGAGGCTTTGCCTCTCCTCGCAATGACGTTTTACTAAGCAGTTTTTAAAATACTACTAAGAAACTCTTTATGTTTTTGTAGCTCTTCTTTTGTAGGTTTAACAACAATGCCGGCTTCTTTTTTTGGGGCATCTGCACGATTAACCGTTAAGTTATTTATTCCGACAGATTTATCAACCATTTTAAAAGCGAATTGTCTACCACCCGTTAGTTCCACATATACTTCTGCAAGTAATGCCGCATCTTTCAAAGCCCCGTGAAGCTGCCTACCTGAATTATCAACTTTAAATCTTTTACATAATGCGTCAAGATTATATTTTGAGCCTGGAAACATACTTCTAGCCATAACTAGAGTGTCTATAGCATTGGACAGTTCTAAAAGTTTGATTTCTGCTCTTTTTAATAATGATAATTCATGATTTAAAAATTTAATGTCGAAAGGAGCATTATGAATAATAAGTTTGCTATCTGAGATAAATTCTAAAAAATCATCGGCTATTGTATGAAACAAAGGTTTGTCCTTTAAAAACTCACCGGAAATACCGTGAATTCTATAAGCATCAAACGGCATGTCCCGCTCAGGATTAATATAAAAATGAAAATTCCTGCCTGTTAATACCTTATTCACCATCTCAATTGCACCAATTTCGACGATTCGATGACCTTGTCGTGGGTCAAGTCCCGTAGTTTCGGTATCTAAAATTATTTCTCTTAAACTCGACATTCCCAATCCTTTATTATTCTTTTAAAATCGTCATTGCGGGCGGGTATTGTTGCGTAGCTCGATTTATGCCATTCCCGCGTAGGCAGGAATCCAGGGTAAAGCATGTTAGGTGTCCACCCCATGGCTTGACCACGGGGTCCAGAAAAAAACTAACAAAGACTGGATACCGCGATCAAGTCGCGGTATGACAAAGAACTAGATTCCCGCCTACGCGGGAATGACATAAGTACCATACAACAAGCTTACAATTTCCTCGCAATGACGAGAATTAGCTTCTCTATTTGTTTTTCCAAGTCTAACATATCAACGCCGCTATTTATAGCAAAATCTGCTTTTGCTATTTTGCTCTCTTGTGATAGTTGAATTTCTTTGATTTTATTATAAATCTCTATATCAAATGAAGTTCTCGTTATTGCTCTTTGCATTCTTATTTCTTCAGAGCAGTATATTGTTACGACAAAATCAAAATATTTATCAAATTTAGCTTCATAAAGCAACGGTATTTCGGCAAAGCCAAATTTGAAATTAGCATTTTCTTTTTTAAATAAAATGAGTTTATCTATCAGTAATGGGTAAATAAAATTTTGTAATTTTTCTCTAGCTAGGTCGTTATTGTAGATTAAATTTCTGATTTTTCCGATATTGAAAGATTCAAGTTCAGGGAGTAATTTTAAGATTTGAGTTTGCACGCTTAAATCGTGATATAATTCTTTTATACATCTATCGGCACAAAAAGTTTTATATCCTTTTTCTGCTAAATAATCCAAAATAAAAGTTTTCCCCGAAGCATAGCTACCGGTAATACCTATTGCTAACATTTTGTTATAAAAATTTTATGTTCATTAGCGAGTTTTATAGTTAATTCTTCTTCGACTATAATTACGTTATTTTTCTGAATCGCTACTCCTTTGTAATTATATTTAGCAAGATTCTTTATAGTATCAGGGCCAATTGTTGGCATATCTAGTCTGTTATCTTGACCTAATTTCGGTATTTTTACTAATATTCCTCCATAAGGTTTTTTACGCAAATTTGCACATCTAGCTATTAAATTATCTGTCCCCTCAGCAGCCTCTATACCAAGTATGTAGCCATTTTTAACTATAACAGATTGTGCGATGTCGAATGGACTTAGATGATTTAATATTTTTATTCCAAGCTCTATATCATTTTTATGTGAACTCGTAATGGTGGTATCGGTTATAATATTAGAATCACATTGTTGATTTTTATATATTTCGTTACTTGAAATTACTTTAAAACCGTAGCTTTCAAAAAAATCCGCTACTATTTTTAGCAAATTATCATCTCCTCGAATTTTTTGCCCAACTATTTTGCAAAGCAATAAACCACCTATTTTATCTACAGATAAATTTTTAAAATTCGGTCTATTAACTCCGCCTATAAAAATAATATTTTGTACCTCATTATCCTTAAAATATTTTATAGCTTCACCAACCATACCGATTTTTAAAATCTTATATTCAAAATCTTTAATTTGATCTATATCAGCTTCGTCTTTAATCGCCGCTATATAACACTTGCCGCCTTGCTTTGTATAGTTACTTGCTATTAAGTAAGGTAATGAACCTCTGCCTGCGATAATTCCAAGATTTGGTAGCATAATTAAGTTTTTAATTTAGAATTCTAAAAATTTATTATAAGTCCATTTTAAATATAAATCTAGAATTCTTATTTGACCTTTACATTTTAATCAAATTAAGGCATAATATTTGGTGCTAATATAGCTATAGTAATAAACGTAATTTAGAATAGAGGTTGCGGACTCGGGGGCAGTACCCGACGCCTCCACCAATACTCGATGTCATTACTGCGTGGGTGCCAAACCGTCATTGCGAGCGACTGAAAGGAGCGTGACAATCTCAAGAAATTTGACGAGATTACCACGTCGCTTCGCTCCTCGCAATGACGAAGAAACCGAACCACACAAGAATAACACCAAAATCTTGAGGGGGCGAAATAGGATCGACGTACCTAATAAAAAGATTGCTTTTACTCGGGATGATTCCGCCGATGGCTTTTGCCGTATGGGTCAAAACAAAGAAACGCAAACGATAATAATCGTTATGTAGGTGCTCCAGCTTTAGCTGCAGCTTAAGCCTACGCGGCTGGGGGTTTGCCGGGCAACAGAAAAACCTCACATAACTCATATACCTATTTTTATTTTTAGAGTGTATATTTTATTTTTTTCGTATGAATATTGAATATAAAAAATTTGTGAATGAATATATGCTAGAATTTGTAAAAAAAATTCTAACTAAGATTCAGCATGAAAATTTATATTGGGATCAGTTAATATACATATCGTACAGAACCGATAACCCTGCGGTAATTTTACCTTCAAAAGTTAAACAGGCATATCCAAAACAGATAACAATAGTACTTCAATATCAGTTTGAAAATTTAATAGTAAATGATATCGGTTTTTCCTTAACGGTAAGTTTTGACGGTGTTAAAGAAATAATTTATGTACCTTTTGATGCACTTATTAGCTTTGTTGATTCCAATAATAATTACAGTCTAACTTTTAATCAGTCGTTAAATATACAAGAAAATCACCAATATGAAGAGGAAATAAGTAGTAATAAAAGTTATAAAACTTCATTATCTCCAAATCCAAATGTTATAATGTTAGATAAGTTTCGTAACTCTTCTAAACCTAAACCTAGTTAATGCCCATATATGGATTCAAAAGTAGCTATATATACTGATGGTGCATGTGCAGGTAACCCTGGTCCTGGAGGATGGGGTGCTTTGCTTCAATTTAATGATACTAGCAAAGAAATATTTGGGTATGAGTTGGATACGACTAATAATCGTATGGAAATTACGGCAGCACTTGAAGCATTAAGGATTTTAAAAAAATCTTGTAATGTTGAGATTTATACCGATAGTAAATATTTGCAACAGGGAATTACCTCTTGGATTCATAATTGGATAAAAAATAATTGGTGTAAAAGCAACAATGAGCCCGTTAAAAATGCCGATTTATGGCAAAAATTATACGCAGAATTGAGTAAACATACTATTATTTGGAAATGGGTAAAAGGTCATGCAAATAATAGCGGTAATATTGCTGCCGATAAACTTGCAGTGCAAGGAAGAGAAACTGCTATAGAAATTTTAAAATGTCGTGGATAGATAAGTTTTTTATTACTTTTTTTCACAAAAAAGTAGGAGAAGATGAATTTTTGAATCAATATTATGAAAGCCGTAATATTGATTATTTAGGGCGTCAACGGAGGTTTGTTATTTATAAGAATGTAAATGAACCTACAAAAATTCCGCCGAGTTGGCACGCTTGGTTACATCATTTAGTAAATGAGATACCGAAAAATATTCAGCTTTTCCCGTGGCAAAAGAATAATAAAATAGTTAAAAAGCCGCCTAAAACATCAAATCTTAAATATAGTAGATGGCAACCGTAATTAATTAATAAAATATAAAAAAACAATGAAACAAAATATTATTGAAACAATTATCGGCTTTGTAGTATTAATTATTGCTTTACTATTTTTGATTTTTGCCTACAAAACAGGTAGTTCTATAGCTAGCTCAAAAGGTTATCAGGTAACTGCTAATTTTCAGAGTGCAGAGGGTATAGCAGTTGGAAGCGACGTAATGATCTCAGGTATAAAAATAGGTAGTGTAAAGAAAATTAATTTAGATCCTAATAGCTTTTATGCAAGTGTATATCTAAATATTAATGATGATGTTAAAATACCTAAAGATTCTAAAGCCCAAGTAGTCACCAGCGGGTTACTTGGAGGTAAATATATTTCAATTGTACCTGGTAATGATGATGAAAATTTAGCGGCTAATGAAGAGATAAGATATACTCAATCAGCAATTAATATTGAATCATTAATTAATAAAATTGTCTCTTCATTCGGTAGTAAGTTGAAGTAATACGAAATAAAAAACCATCAAATTTAGCTGAATCTAAACTAGATTCGGTTTTTTTATTGTTTCAGCTCTTGTAAAGTGTTTACAAGAGGAGTATCTTATAATTGTAAGCAAAGTAATTTGCTTACAAAATGTAAACTAATAAAGGAGTAAATTATGAAAGAATCAAATTCAAACTCTGCTAAAGAAGATGTCGAAGGTATCAAAAAAGATATTGAAAGCTTAGTTTCAAGATTACGTAATTTGAAAGGTAAATCCGGAGATATTCTAGATGAGCAGTTAGGTCATTTATCATCCGTTATGGAACATTATAAAGATAAAGGAATAGATAAAGGTAAAGCTAATGTAGCGGATTTATGTGAGTCGACACGTGACCACCCTTTGCGGAATCTCGCCTACGCTTTTGGTGCAGGCGTGTTGCTAGCTATTCTTATGAAATAGGTAATTCAATGTTAAAATCTCTAATATATGAATTATTAAAAAGTAGCATTAAGCAAGAAGAGAAATCTTATGGCAAACCATTTGTCTATTTTTTTAATATTCTAGGTTTAGTTTTAATAATTATTGCTAATTATTGTTATTGTTCGGATAGTATGGAATTTTATTTTCTTATGCAAAGCGGAATAATTTCTATTATATCTTCTATGGTTATTGAAGCTGTTAAATGTTATTTAAAATACAAAAATAGATATCGTACTCTAGATTCTTTAAGGTCCAAAAGTAGAGAGTTAGTAGAGAGCATAAGTACGCCGTTTACTGACTTAGTCTCAACTAAGACCTTAATAAGATATTTACCTACGATAATTCGCTATGTTCCAAGTACCATACTGACATTTTTAGTATGTACTTATATTAAAAGAAAATTCTTAAAAAATGTTACATATCCACTTTTAGGTAAGTAGTAATTTATTTCTCGGTTTAGGTATTCTAAACCGAGCTTTAAATAATTCTGTCTTAACTTAACAAATACAGTTTCAATTTTTGTAAGATTCGCTGTGACTATGTCATTCCTGCGAAAGCAGGAATCCAAACAAAAAGTATAAATACAGCAAATTTTTGAAATTAAAGCTTAGGTTATCTTGTTTTATGATGGTTTCTGCTTCCGCAGGAATGACGCCCAGCAGTTTTCTTGAGCCATGCAACAACACTGGTCAAACGAACCAGGTGACAATGAACAGTCACGATTCGTTTATAGCTTCATTAAGCTCACTCTTAAATTAGTTATTCTTCTTTCTTAATTTTTTGGTAAATCTACATTATCTTAGCCAAGTGTATGAAAGTATTTAAGCTTTCTTCGTCGTCTTTAGTCATTATATAAGGCACTTTAATATATATAAGCATTTGATGTGTTTTGCCCGGTATTTTATTTTTCTCTAAAAACGCATATAATTTATGAGTATTGTTATGTTCACCTTGTATACTAAACGCTTTATTTACTGCAACTGATTTATCAGATTTTGATATAAAATCATCAATAAAATAGTTGAAAGGAGCTCCAAATAATTCGCTTAATTGCTCGTCATTTTGAAGTTCTTCATATGATAACGATCTTGCAGTTTTCAACTTAAAATATGATTTAATCATTTCAAGAGCAGAATATCTATCACAGTTATTATTAAGAATTTTATATAACATTTTTTGGTCATGCCTCCATATTGCAGTTACGC
>NZ_MXAX01000113.1:0-4512 GCF_019249195.1 Rickettsia sp. TH2014
TTCCAATTCTGAATTGTCTTGGAGCTTATCTCATATTTTGATGCTAATTGACTTAAGGTAGCATCCTCTTTTATTAATTCTAATACTACCTTAGTCTTTTCTTCACTACTGAAAATCCTAACCTTATTTTTCTTCATCTTTCCTCCTAAGTTTTACCTATTTATTGTAACTTATTTCGGAAACTTGAGTACTATTTTTTCTGTCCTGTTTTCTCAGTCCATTATAATCAGATTTATCCATTAAATTTTTAACGATATTGCTTTCTGAAAATTTAGCTGATTGAAAATATTCGGAAACAAGTTTTATTACCTCATCACAAAATTCGTCTTGTAACTCCTTACTTGCAGTTAATTTTTGGTTTTGAATTAACTGTATAGCATCAGATTTTTTATGCTCTAAAAATTCTTCAATTTCTTTAGTTTTTTCTTGAATGATTTTCTTGGTAACTTTATTGCTTTCTTCTATCATTTGAGAGCGTAAAGTTTCTAATTTTTGTATTTGTGCGTTGGTTTGTTCAAAGAGCAAAGCAGCATCTTCTTTTAACTTTTCAGCTTTTAGAACTTTTTCTTGGACTTCTAAAATCTTAGCATCTAAAGAATTTAAAATGGCTTTTTTTGCCGGTCTATAAATTAAATATACAAAAATTATAAAACTAACGGCAAGCCAAAAGCTTTCATCTAGGAAATTCATTGTTTTATTTTTTACGTTATTGCCTAATTATCAATATCGTCATTGCGAGCGACTGCAAGGAGTGCGGCAATCCAGAAAAATAATAAAAAAATGTTATACATTTTTTACTGGGTTGCTTCGTCAATTATTTCGTAATTTTCCTCGCAATGACGTAGGCTTTTTAAGCTATCTATATCTGCTTTAGCTCCGGCTATTTTTTCAATAATATTAACTGCGAGCTTTATGATTGCTTCGCTTTTATTAGTTCTAAATTGCTTAGCAGCTAAATTTATATCTTCAATATTGTGATTTATAGAGTTTTTTAAATCCTGCTCTAGATTCTTTTTTTTAATTAAAAATTCTGCTTCTAAAGAGTCTATTTTTTCTTTTTTTAGCCTATCTATTTCGGTATTTGTTTTGTCTATTTCCTCGTTATAATATTTATTTAGCTTTTCTACTTCTTGGGCTAGCGTATCGGCCCTCGTAATATTATCTTGAATATTTGTCTGTCTATTATTAAAAATTTCTTCGGCTTTTGGGGTGATAAATTTATAAACAAAGATATACAATAAGCCGAAAGTAACGATAAGCCAAAAAATTTGTGAATAATAGGTAGCAATATCAAATTGAGGCATCTTATTTAAAAATGAATTTTAAGAAAAAATAAGTAACATAGCAATTACAAAGGAAAAAAGCCCCATTGCTTCAGCAAGACCTGCACCGATCAGAGCCATTCTTTGTAAGTTTTCTGCAGCTGAAGGGTTTCGTGCTATTGAACTAAGTAGAGAGCTAAATATATTACTAACGCCTAGAGCCGCACCGTACATGCCGATAGCCATAAGCCCTATACCAATAAATTTTAAAGAAACCATATCCATAAAAAACCTAACTTTTAATTAATCAAAAAATAAATATATACTCGCTGAATTTAAAAAATTGGCTTCGTTATTTTTTGCTTTTAATCCTCACGTACTAGTATGTACGCTGCGGTTAAAAGCTTCAAAACACCTCGCTCTTTTTCAAATTGAGCTTCGTATACCAACTCTTCATTTACTCAAGGTACATAAATTATTGCTAACCGAATAGCGAATTATGTAATAATCCGCTATTCGCATCAGTGTAAATTGATGGCGTCATTAAGATACATACAAGATAAAATAGTAAAAATATAAGCTTGAAGTATTGCAACAAAAATTTCAAACCCAATTAGTATCACCATAAGAGGGATTGGCAGAAACTTCAAGTAAATCATTAACGAGACGGTAAAACCGGCTATTACTTTTAATAAAACATGTCCCGCCATCATATTGGCGGCGAGTCGCAATGATAAACTAACCGGCCTTGCTAAATATGTAAACAGTTCAATTACTATCATCAACGGTGCTAACCATAAAGGAGTACCGTGTGGTAAAAAAAGAGTTAAAAAACGTAACCCGTGTTTTACGAAACCGACTATAGTGACCGTTAAAAATACTAGAATTGCTAAGGTAAAAGTAACGATAATATGACTAGTAGCAGTAAAGCTATAAGGTGTCATACCAAGTAAATTACAGAATAAAATAAAAATAAACAGACTAAAAACTAACGGAATAAATTTGCGTCCTTTTACTCCTATATTCTGATTTAACATATCAGCTACAAGATTATAAACTATTTCAGCACTTACTTGTAATCTAGAAGGTACTAATTTCCGGTTATAAAAAGCTAAGTAAAAATAAGTTAAGGCTAAGATGCTAGCAAGTAACATATAGATACTCGAATTAGTAAAGCTGACGTCAAAGCCGAACATTTTGATGTCTATCAATTTTTTGATATCAAATTGTGCTAAAGGGCTATGAGTCATTTCCTTATTTTCTGCATTATAATGTTAAAGCCGGCAATCATTCCTATTATTGTAAATATAATAAGAAATAAAGGCTTAGAATTAAAAAACTTATCCGTAAATATTCCAATTACGACACCTACCATTGTACCTGAAACTAAATCTACAGCGATAGTGAACGGGCTAATTTCTTGCTGAATCTTAGAATTAGAAATCTTAGAAGTTTTTAAATCTTTAATTCTTGCTTTGATATTTTTTAGTTTTTCCGTATTCATTAGTTTATCTCAGTCATTGCGAGAAGACGTGGATCAATTTCATCTCTGTCACCCCGTGGCTTGACCACGGGATCCAGTTAAAAATACTATTTATTGTTTTTATGGACCCCGTGATCAAGCTACGGGGTGACACAGTAGGTTTTACCGGTCTACGCAACAATACCTGCTCGCAATGACAATCTACTGCCAAAATTACAAACTCATCTCATTTTTTGCTTTTTCTCTCTGCTCCTCTAAAGCTTTATCGACTGCCGTAGAAATACTATCTATACTATAATTTCCGGTTTGTACTCCGTTAACGAAGAAAGAAGGAGTACCTATAAATTTTGGTGCTTTTGCTACAAAATTAGTATTAGCAATTAGCGTTTCAGTAATTTTATCACTATTTAAACATTGCTTATATTCTTCCGGAGGAACACCGCCAAGCTGACCTATATCAGTTAATAATTCTCTGTATTTATTGCTATATGCCCATTTATCTTGTTGTTGTAATATGATATTATGAAACTGCACAAAACTATTTATATCACCTTTGCAGCGTGCTAAAATTGCAGCGTCTAAATCTTGTTTTGTAGCAATAAATTCACGAACCACATATGCAATTTTATTAGTATCGATATATTTTTTCTTAAGTTCCGGAAAAATTGTTTGATGATAATAAGCACAATGCGGACAGGTAGGAGAAAAGTACTCGACTACTATAACATTTGATTTTTTGTTACCGAGAACCATATCATTATCATCAACTTTAAAAGTAACTTTAACAGGTTTTATTTCAGGATTTTTTTGTTCTTGTGAATCCGGCGTTGATATTTCATCAGCCTGATTATTATCGTTATCAGGAACTATTGATTCAGCCGTGTTTTCAGAATTTACTGCTTCTTGATTTATTTCGTGAGAAGCGTTGTTGTTTTGCAGAGTTTTTTCCTGCACTATTATTTGTTTCTCTTCTTGATTCTTATTTTGTGTTTTTTCTTCTGAACAACTACTCAAAAATAATAAAAATATCGGCACGATAAAAATACTTCGCATAACTTTCCCTTAACTATTAACTTTCTCTACAATAAAAGCATATCAATTTTATTTCAATAAAAATATCTACTTTATAATAGAAGCAAAATGTGCTATGCTATAGAAAATAATAGTCTAACATTAAGTTCTTAGGCACTAAAACCACTACGGAGGAATTAATAATGGCAAATACAACACAATCCGAAAATAAAACCGAACAAAAATCCGAGTTTAAAATAGGGCAGAGAATTGTCTATCCTGCACATGGAGTTGGTGAAATAACAAATATTGAATATCATACTATTGCAGGTACTGAAATTAAAGTATATGTAATTTCCTTTTCGCAAGATAAAATGACATTAAAAGTGCCTGTTAGTAGAGCTGCGGTTGTTGGTCTTAGAGCGGTTGCAAGCAGAAAAGATTTAGATGCCATATATTCAACTCTTCAAGGTAAACCAAAACAAGGAAATAGAATGTGGAGTAGAAGGGCCCAAGAATATGAAGGTAAAATTAACTCAGGTAATATTGTAGCCATAGCCGAAGTATTACGGGACTTACATAAAAATGTTGATAATGATCGTTCTTACAGTGAAAGAACACTCTACGAATCAGCTTTAAATAGACTCGCAGGTGAGCTTGCTATCCTTGAAAACATCCACCCAACTGAAGCAATTAATAAGTTAGTTGAAGTATTACGTGAAAAATTAGTGTAGAAGTCAAGATTTAATCTTACAG
>NZ_MXAX01000114.1:0-6342 GCF_019249195.1 Rickettsia sp. TH2014
TTCCAATTCTGAATTGTCTTGGAGCTTATCTCATATTTTGATGCTAATTGACTTAAGGTAGCATCCTCTTTTATTAATTCTAATACTACCTTAGTCTTTTCTTCACTACTGAAAATCCTAACCTTATTTTTCTTCATCTTTCCTCCTAAGTTTTACCTATTTATTGTAACTTATTTCGGAAACTTGAGTACTATTTTTTCTGTCCTGTTTTCTCAGTCCATTATATAGTTTAATCTCTCTTAATATACCGGAACTTACTGCTAGATGTTTATATAGGCTTAGCTTAATTCACTTACTAGGCAGGTCATCTTTTAATGAAAAAACCATACAAACTGATTATAAGCTTGCCATAGAAGAAATACAAAATGTAATTAAGTTAACCGGTATAAGGCAAAAATAACATACTAGATATAGCATTAACTATTAATGATAAGTTTGCTATTCATGCCGGTACAGTAATAGCCTCTAGTTTACTAAATAGCGATTTAGATAGTTTCTATAGATTTCATATTGTTATGGATTCTAATGACCCTGTTAGTCAAGAATCAATGGAAAAACTAGCTTCCATGAAATATATCAGAGATTATTCTATAGATTTTATTACTTTTCCTGAAAATATATTAAATCAAGCTTTAAAAGATAAGAAAATAAAATTTACGTATAATTGGCCTAGTTTAGTAATGTATAGGTTATATTTTGATCAAATCTTTCCTCATCTAGACTCTATATTATATCTTGATGCGGATATTGTAGTGTTGCATGATTTGAATTCTCTTAAAAAAATAGATATGAGTAATTATATTGCCGCAGGTAGCATAGATACAGGTATTACATATTGTAATCACAAATTGATAAAAGAATGTAAAAGAAATATGGATCATTCTTACAAAAATAGCGGGATAGTATTTTTAAACTTAAAAAATATGCGAGAAAAACAAACTGAATCTGCGATATTAGAAACTATAAAAAGATCAGAATGTGACTTTTCGCTTCCTGATCAAGATGTGTTAAATATAGCTTTTCATGATTACATTTATCCTTTGTCGATGAGATGGAACTTTTTGACATATTTTGAGGATCAAGGCCCTTATTTTTCTTGCTTCATTTTACACTATGCAGGACCTAAGCCATGGACTACCGATAAGCATGAACTATGGAAGACAAATCAGGACAAATTAGATAAAATCACAAAATATTACTGGCGATATAGAGAAATAACACCTTGGAGTAATATAAATTAATTATTTTAATTGACTTTAGCACTTAAGAGATTTAAAAGTTAACTTTAATATGTAAGGTTACAATAAAAATGTTACCGCCTAAAATTTTCTTTGAAAAAGTTAAAGAAATAATTTGGCCTATAGAAAGGAAAGAATTAAAGCTATTTATACCTATGGCTTTAATGATGTTATGTATCCTTTTTAATTTTGGGGCTTTAAGATCTATCAAAGATAGTTTAGTAGTACCCTCTATGGGGGCCGAAATTATTAGTTTCTTAAAATTATGGTTAGTATTACCCTCGTGCGTAATTTTTACCGTACTTTATGTTAAGCTTAGTAATAAATTAAATTTTGAATATATTTTCTACATTATAGTCGGCAGTTTTTTACTATTTTTCTTATTATTTGCCTATATTATTTATCCCAATCAAGATATTTATCATCCTAACGATGAAATGATAAATAATTTAATTGCTTCATACCCTAATTTTAAATGGTTCATTAAAATAGGTAGTAAATGGAGTTATGCACTGATGTATATTTTCTCAGAATTATGGAGTGCAGTAGTCATAAACTTAATGTTTTGGCAGTTTGCCAATCACATTTTTGATACTTCTAAAGCTAAAAGATTCTATCCAGTTCTTGGAATGGTCGGTAATATAGGTCTTATAATAGCAGGCAGCGTACTTGTCTTTTTCTCAAGCGGGCAGGATGTCATTGATTCAGAATTATTACTGGATTCTTTTAATTTATCTGCCGGAAATGCTATAATGCTTCAGCCAATCATGTCAATTATTGTTGCTGCAGGAATAGTTGCTATGTTTCTATTTAGAATAATAAATAGATTTATTTTAACGGATTCCATAAATGTTTTAGATACAAAAAAAGTTACGACTAAAACGAAAACAAAACTTTCGGTAATTGAAAGTATCAAATTAGTAATTCACTCAAAATATATAGGTCGTATTGCTTTACTAATAATTTGTTATGGATTATTAATAAATATAGTCGAAGGACCTTGGAAAGCAAAAATAAAAGAATTACATCCAAACACTATAGACTATGTTAACTTTATGGGCAGGTTTAATATTTGGATGGGGATATCATGCGTTACTTTCATGGTAATAGGCAGCAACATCCTTAGAAGGCTCGGTTGGCTCAGTTCTGCATTATTAACTCCTATTATGTTGTCTATTACCGGCTTGATGTTTTTTATCTTTATAATTTTTATTGAAGAAATAGGAGCGTGTTTCGGCGATTTTAATCTTCTATATGCAGCGATTATCGTTGGAGCTATTCAGAACATACTTAGTAAATCGTCCAAATACTCATTATTCGATTCAACAAAAGAAATGGCGTATATCCCTTTATCTTTAGAGCTTAGAACTAAGGGAAAAGCTGCTGTAGAGGTAATAGGTACTAAATTCGGTAAATCGCTTGGAGCATTTATACAGTCTTTGATATTTATTATTATTCCGACTGCTACCTTTGATTCTATTATAATATATTTATTAGTAATTTTTATAGTTATGATGAGTTTATGGATTTGGAACGTTATAAAACTAAATAAGGAATATATAGAGCTGTGTAAGTAGATTGGGTTTTAAATACTTTTTATTATATTAGTTGCTAAATTGTACCAATTATGGTACATTATTATAATGCTTAATACATCAAAAACTCTCACTGTAAAATTTTACCGTGCTATAACTAAAAAAGAACCGGTACGCGATTGGTTACTTGAATTAGACCCTAAAGATTGTAAAATCATTGGTACAGACATTAAAGTCATAGAATATTTTTGGCCAATTGGAATGCCTGCATGCAAATCTTTAGGTAAAGGAATGTATGAAGTAAGATCAAATTTAACAGATGGCAAAATAGGAAGAGTATTTTTTGTGTAGCAGTTAATAAAATGATTCTATTGCATGGGTTTTTAAAAAAATCTCAAAAAACTCCTGATAAAGAATTAGACTTAGAATTTAAAAGAAAAAAGAGGTAGAATTATGAATAAACTTAATCAAAAGTATATTGGTTCTAATTTTGATGATTTTCTTAATGAAATAGGAATATTAGAAGAGGTAACAGCAGTAGCTCATAAGCGTATTATTGCACAGCAAATAAAACAGATTATGGAACAAAAACACATAACAAAATCAGAAATGGCTGAAAAAATGAAAACAAGTAGATCGGCTGTAAATAGACTTCTAAACCCTAACAACCCTAATGTTACTATTGATACTCTTGATCGTGCCGCTATTGCTCTAGGAATGAAATTAAATATTTCTTTAATTTGATTTCTTATTTAAATTAAAAGAAATGAAAAAAATTCTTAAAATAATATTATTTATAACTATCTTTACTATACTCGCATATAGTGGGCTATGGTTTACTATTATGTTCTCTTTATCACACTCTATAAATCAAAAATATGCCGGTACCAACCTTAATATAGAAGAGACTGATAATAATCCTAATCAACAATATCTTATTAAATTTTCTAAAGTTCAGCCATATGGTTTTCCTTTTAAATTAGGTATTTCGGTAATTAATTGGCAAGAAGAGAGTATTAATAGAGTAATTGAATTTACCTCACCGATAAATATCGGTTATGATTTACTTAAACAGAAATTATTTATAAATTTTTCCGGAGAAGCATTCGGAAAATTTAAGCCGGTTCAAAGAGGCTTTGGAGTAAGGTTTTATAATGAGAACTGTATATTATCAACAAAAATACCGTTAAATTTTAAATTATTTGAAATAGTACGATCAAAAAAAGATTTATTTGAAGTTATAAATTTAATAGAAAATATTAAATTTACTTCCGGTAAAACAGAAATTTTTGACTTAGTCGATAATCAAAAATTATATGAAGAAGCTCATACTATACTTACTATGTTATTTGACAAAAGTAAGTATTATATAAGTAAACAGGATTTCCTTGATAATATACCGCAAAAATTAGAAATTTATTATGAAACCGAAATAGTAAAAAGTAACCTTGAAGATAGAATAATACCTGCCGGCTTATTATTATATAGACCCGCTTGGAATAATAATTTCAAATTTTCCGGTAATTTCTTGATTAGTACTAGTAGTTTGCATTTTAAAGATATTGCTAAAGATTTAACAATTGAAGTTACTAATGCAAAAATAAATAGTAATAACTTTGAAAATAATATTAATTTATTATATAAAGGTAAGTTAAACGATTTCGGCAATAATAATATTGATCTTTTAATAGATTCGCAATTTAAGCTAAAACCTGGTTTTATAATAGGTTCATTAGAATTTATAAAGAAATATTACGATAGGCAAACCTATCTGTTTAAACTCACCGATAATAATCTATATAAAGATTTGAATAATGAACTAAGCTATATTTTAAATAATAATAAACAATATAATTTTAGTATTTTTGAAGATAGGCGATATAATTTTAATTTAAATATTAATTTAGTTACTGAATTAAATAAATTAACTAGAGCACAGATAAATGCTTTAAGTCTATATTCAAACGCATCGGGATTTAATATAACAAATGAAACTATAGTAAATACTCTTAAAGATTCTTACAGTAAAGGTACGATAGTAATTAATGATTACTCTAAAATAATAGATGTTTTAAGTCTATATGTATATGGGGTAGGTGATTTTAAAAACTTATCCAAAGAGAGCAAAGAAGTATATGGAGATGCTCTAAAATCATTTTTAAAAACTATATCCGATCACCCGAACTCATCTAATTTAATTGACGCTAGCATTGAGTATGAGTTTGATTTATCCGATTTAAACAAAGCTAAAATAGGTAATATAGATGATATAAATAAACTTATACCTTTATATTATTTATCTTTATACCAAGCAGCAGTAAAAAAAGTGAAACTCGGTGAAAATGTAAAAGAAAAAATTATGGAGTTAATTCCGAGTGTTAATCAAAAAATATTAGAGGAATGTATAATTAATGAACCTCGTTAGTCGTCATAAGCTAAACGGTCGAAGACCGCGTGGCAATATCGTGAAAATAGTACAAAATTTCTGAGATTGCCACGTCGAGACTTCGCCTCTCCTCGCAATGACAGAAAAATTTAAAAAAATACCATGAATATTATAGTAAAAATACAGCAAGATTTAAAAGATGAAGTAACTAAGTTAAACGATTTAATCATTAGCTGTTTAAAAAGTGATGAAGAATTAATAGAAATAGTAGGTAAATATTTGCTAGAGGCGGGGGGTAAAAGAATTCGTCCACTTTTAACTATAATAACCGCTAAAATGTTTGATTATAAAGGCGATAATCATATAAAGCTCGCAAGTGCCGTTGAATTCATGCATACCGCCACATTGCTTCATGATGATGTCGTAGATGACAGCACTTTAAGAAGATTCAAACCTACCGCTAACGTTATTTGGGGAAGTAAAACAAGTATTTTAGTGGGTGATTTCCTCTTTAGCCAGTCTTTTAAGTTAATGGTCGCTTCCGGCTCTATTAAAGCTATGAATGTTCTAGCTAAAGCTTCAGCAATTATTTCCGAAGGGGAGGTAGTACAGCTAGTTAAGCTAAATGAACGACGCATTATAACTATCGAAGAATATCAGCAAATAGTTAAATCTAAAACCGCCGAACTATTTGGAGCTTCTTGTGAAGTTGGAGCTATTATAGCAGAACAGGTAGACCATATTTCTAAAGATATGCGGGACTTTGGGCAATTACTCGGAACGATATTTCAGGTTATAGATGATCTACTTGATTATTTGGGTAATGATAAACAGGTAGGCAAAAATATCGGCGATGATTTCTTAGAAGGAAAAGTTACATTACCGCTGATTTTTTTATATAATAAGCTAGAGCAAGATAAGCAGCTCTGGCTTGAAAATATAATTAAATGCGATAAGCGTACTAATGATGAGTTTATTAAAGTACGTGATTTGATGATTGAACATGAAATTCATAATGAAACAGTTAGTTATTTGAGTAACTTAGAAAATGAAGCAAATAAGTTATTAAATAAAATTCCGGTTCAGAATGGTTATAAAGATTATTTGTTTTCGATTATTAGATTTATTTTGGACCGTTCTTATTAATTATTGTTTTTTCCGTCATTGCGAGAAGAATTACGTA
>NZ_MXAX01000115.1:0-5903 GCF_019249195.1 Rickettsia sp. TH2014
TTCCAATTCTGAATTGTCTTGGAGCTTATCTCATATTTTGATGCTAATTGACTTAAGGTAGCATCCTCTTTTATTAATTCTAATACTACCTTAGTCTTTTCTTCACTACTGAAAATCCTAACCTTATTTTTCTTCATCTTTCCTCCTAAGTTTTACCTATTTATTGTAACTTATTTCGGAAACTTGAGTACTATTTTTTCTGTCCAGTTTTCTCAGTCCATTATAGACGCTACAGGTATAGCAGCGTTTCACGTATCAACCTCTGCAACGAATATTAATGTATCTGTCGGAACTAGTCCTACCCAAAGATTCAATACCTTTATGACAGATGGTCTAAATGTAACCACTATTAGTAGTAATATTTTTGCAAAAACAATTGAAATTAAGCAGAATCCAACAAATCTAGCTGGTCAGACGCAACTTATTTGGACAACGCCAATTAATACAGGAGCCGGCGGAGTAGTAACATTTGGTACAATTCTATATCACAATTTAACGCTAACATAACTTCCAATATGGATTTTAACGGTACATCCGCGACTGCTATATTGGATGACGGTGTCACAGTAACCGGGGACATAGACGATATTTTAGGAAGGAATCTAGCAACTTTAAATTTTGTTGGTTGTAGTACGGTTACCAGTGATGTAGGAGCTAATCATGCGATTAATACATTGAATGCTAAAGGGAATAACCCTGTTAATTTACAGGGAAATGTTACGGTTGATCAGTTTAATTTTACTGCTGACGGGATAGCTGCAGTAGGAGGAACATTAACTGCAACAGCAGGAGTGCAGCATAATGATCTTGAGGCAACGTTAGCCTTTTCTAATCCGGTAGGTTCTTATATTTTTTCAAGTCCTATTTTACAAGCAGGCAATGGTGGTGTCATGGTAGATACTACTCTTAAGGCTACTGATGCTAGTATTGCTACGGCTAAAGCTATTCAAATAGGAGCAAATTTCTCTACAGCGGCTCTTACTTTAGCGGTCAATAATCCGAATTTAAATCTTTTAGCGGGAGGAAATCAAATTAATTTTGAAAGTGCTGGTGCTGCTTTAGTTTTAGCTTCACCTGTCGTACAAAACGTAACATTTGGCGGTAATTTAGACGGCTTCGCAGGCGGTTGGCGGTAATGTAATCTTAAACGGCACTAATGCTTTAACCGTTCAGGGAGGATCGTTCGGTGCCGTTAATAAGCTAGCTTCGGTTAGCACTATAGGAAACGTTCAGGCACAGGGAGGGATTAACCTTAGCGGTATTACGACTCTTAACGTTACGGGAAATAGTAACTTTACCGATCAAACCGCTACCTCGGCAAGTGCTACTAATATAAATATCGGCGATGGAAACGGAATCGGGACATATATTAACGCCTAATAATGCAAATTTTAATATTAGTACTGCTAATATGAAATTCAATAATGCCGGTTCAATATTAAATATTACAAGTAACGGAAACGTAACGGCTACAATAAATGGGGATTTAAATCCTGGTGCAGCGGCTAGTGGCGTGATTCAGTTAAGCTCAACCGGTGGTCTTTTAACGATAACCGGTGGAAATAATTTAGGTATTAATAACGGCAATACTTTAAATTCTATGATATTAGCCGGCAACGGTGATATCACGATTACGCCGGCAATTAATATAGCAACCCTCTTTCTACAGGTATTGCCGGTAATTTAACTCTTACCACTGTTAACGGTTCGGTTAATTTTACGAATACTACTACGCTTGCAGTGACTAATATTACCGGAAAAACGGATTTTGTAAATAATGCCGATATAATAAATCTTGCTGCAGGGGGGTAATTTAGCGGCAGTAACAAGTAGTAATGGCATTAACGGTACGGTTAATGAGTTAGGAGCAGGAATATTAGGACCTGTTACCGGCATTACGGCTTTAAATCTTAACGGAGCAGGAGTTGTTACAATAAACGGAGCATCTAGTGCAACTAATCTGACGATAAATAATGCAGGTACGGTAGCTACGGCAGCCGGCGGCTTTACAGGTAATGCTGCAGTTGGAGCCGGTCAATTGACTACAGATACTACGGGTAACGTTACTGTCGGGACAGGAACATATACCGGGGATATTACAGGTAGAGCAACTTTTACTGATGCCGGTGTCATTGCAACTGATCAGATTGGTGGACAGACTGATTTTACCGGTAAGGCAGGTACGGTTAACGTTAATGACGGCGGTACTTTAGCAGCGGTGATAAGTAGTGCAGCGGCAGCCGGCGATTTAGTATTTGACGGGGACGGTACTGTTAGTGTCGTCGTAAACAATATAAATACAATAACGATTAACGGTGTAGCCGGTCAAATAGCGGCTTTCCAACAAGATGTATCGACTGCTTCTTTAGTCTTCAGTAATGGTGGTACAGCAGATTTACAAGGTTCACTCACTACTACCGGTGATGTAGATTTCGGAGCCGGTGGCATCTTAGAATTTTCGTGAGCAAATCCTGCAGGTTATACGTTTAATAGTGTGGTTACCAATGGTGCTACCGGAACATTGAATGCCTATGCTAACTTAACTGCTACGGATATATCTATCGGTACGGTGCAAACAATTAATATCGGACAAGCCGCAGCTCCTAAGACATTTACTGTAGGTGTTAGAAAGGTCTGCTAACTCTCTTACAGCCGATGGGTAGTACTATCAATTTTGGCGATACTAATTCTACATTCGGTTTAACAACAAGTAGCAATCAACAAGTTACTTTTGCGAATAGTTTCGGCGGCTTTGCCGGCGGTGGCGATAAGGTCAATTTAAGTAGTACTAAAGGTGCTAAACTTGAGATTCAAGGTGGCGATAATACCAAAACACTAGGTACTGCTGTGAATAAATTAGCAGCTATAAATGTTACTGCAGGTAGTGAGGTCGGAGTTGTTGGTGGTGCTAATAGCTTTGACGTAAGTAATGCAGCAGCTCTTAATATTGGAAACGGAGCTATATTCGTCGACCAATCAATTACTTCGACACAAATTGCCAAAACCAATATCGGTGATAATAACGGTCCGAGAACTTACGCACTTGATGCATTAAACGGAGATTTTCAATTAAAAGCTCCGGGCGTTACATTCGTGGACTCTGCATCTGTTTTAAAGTTAATGACTACCGTAGCTAGCGGCAATAATAGTGCTATAGAGTTAACAGGCAATATAGAGCCGCTTGTTCCAAATGTCGCTATAGTTGAGATAAATGCAAAAAATGCTAATACCAAGTTAACAATAGACGGTACGGCTAATAATTATGCTATCGGAACAAAAGCAAATCCGGTGAGTAAAGTACAACTTACAGGGCAAGGAACACTAGTAATAACTGCTCTTAATACCCCAAATATAAACGTATCCGTTGCAAAAGTTGCAATAGGATCAGTCAGATCGAATGTTTTTTTCTCCGCTCCTTCCGGTCCTATTAATATCGAGCTTGGAGTCGTACAGATTAACGGCAATATGAATTTCCAAAATAATGCCGGTACCGCAATATTTGCTAGTGATACAAAAAATAATATACCGGCACTTATTACCGGTAATATAACAAGTACAGGTGGTCAACCTAACGGTACTGTAGTGTTTATGGATAACGGTACTATAGGTACGGTTGACGGTAACGGAAACTCAACAAATACAATTACAAACCTTGCAATGCTACAAGCAGGGGCTGACAACAGCACCGTCACGATTAATTCCGGCGGTAATATGTCAATTACTGAAGTTCAAGGAACGGATACGGGTACTATAGTATTTACTCAGGAAACAAATTTAACCGGTAACATTAATGAAACAGGCGGTAAAGCTGTTAATTTAACGTTAACAATAACGGTAATGACAATGGAGTTAGTGCTATCCGAGGTAACATAGGTAGTAATACAGCAGTAGATGATATTACCGTTCCAAATGGAACCTTAAGCGTTGGTGTGATGAATAGTGTACCTGATAGCGTTATTAAAGGCGGTGTAGTTTACTTGGGACCAAATGCTATACTTGACCGAGACTCAAGCAATGTTACATTTACCGGATACTTTAACTATGTTGCTCCAAATGCATTAATTACTCCCGCACCAATTGATATTACCGGAGGTGTAAGATTTGACGATTCAGACGCTGTAACGGATAATGGTACATATGGTAAAGCAAATATTCCTCTTGGTATAATACAAATAAACGGTGGAGATGTAACGCTTACAAATCAAGTATATGTTAATAACGTAAAATTTACGACTTCTAATGCTGTAACCTTAACACTTACCAATACAAGTACGGTTGGCGGGGCTACAACTACCGGCAATAAAATTCATACTCTTGCAATAACGGGAGATTTAACAACAGGTACTTCGCCGTTCGGTTCAGACTCAAACCACCTTAAACCATTCAGCTTAATAGTGGCGGTAAATTCACCATTGGTAGCCAAGATGTTTACTCTAGTGTCACAACCAAAACTAATAACGAGGGTACGGCGATATTTAATGCCGATAACGGTTTTACCGATGATTTAGGCGGTGAGAATGTAAACCTTAAACTAGTTCAGTTCAGTAGTAATAAAGGCACGGTAAAAGGAGAGGCCCATACCAAAGCTATTACTATTGATGCCGGTAAATCAGCTGTATTTACCGGTTATAACAGTAGGAGCTTAGACATTCCGTCAGCCACGGTCGGCGGTGTTAAAGTGCCAAGAGCAACCATGAAATTTAGTTACAAAACAAAAATCGTTTCAGAGGACTTCAAAGGAAGCAGTAGCAGCTCTTCAGCAGAATATACTAATGCTACGCTTGTATAAGCTCCGATTAACGGCGATAGTCATAAGTTTAATGATGACGTGTGGCTACAAAAAGCGGTAACGGGTGCTAATGTTATTACTTTTGCACCGAAAAAAACAGCTTTCACTGCGTCGAATTTAGGAGCAACTACTATAGTTGCCGATCAGGCGACAATGATGTTTACCGGTGATAATACTAAAGTAAATGTCGGCGGTAATATATCAGGTAGTAATATTACTTCTGACCTTGGTAATAATCAAGTTACTTATACAGGCTCTGCTACTCCTACCGGTGAGCTTATTATAAATGTCTTCTATGATACTATAAATGCAGGTCAGACAGGTAACGCTAATAGCGGTAATATAGTACTCGCAAGCGGTAGCACCTTCAATTTATCAAATGTTTCTTCTATTAAAGTATTTTTAACTGCTCAAAATAACCCGTCTGCTATTGGAGAAGGTAGTGCTTATCCTGTCATTAGTGCAGCAGGAGGTAGTATAATAGTCGGTAATGCCGCAAATCTACCGTTTAACGTAACGGCTAATGAAGGCGGCTTCGTCAGATGGCAAATTACAGGTAATTTCTTTGTACTTTTACCGATAGAACCAACAGGAGATAATGTTGTTGATAATATTATAGGTAAGATAATAAAAGCTCCTCTGGGTACTGATGCGGCAAAAGTTGCAAATGTTTTAGTAAATACACCGGTAGATCAAAGGGCGGCGGTAATTAAGCATTTATTACCTATAATCGAGCGCCCTTCAAATGAAATACACAGAGTAACTACTCCGCTTACTCCTATGGGTCCTTTCGTCGGTCCAAGTGTTGGTGGTGGTTTTAATCCTATACAACCGCCACCAACTAGCGGTAGTGTAGTTAACAATATATATGTTCCGCCTATCACTCCGAGCGGCTACGATGTAACACCTAGCAATTCGGCAGGATATAATACCCCGACTACTCCGGTTACAGGCACCGGTGGCTTTGGACCTAACGGACCAAGTACAGGAGGTGGTAGCCCATCAGTTGGCACTGGTGGCTTTGGTCCTAACGGTCCTGGCACAGGCGGTACTACAGGAGGTAATCTGTCAGTTGGTACAGGTGGAGGGTCGTGCCTCCGTATTGCAGTTTAGA
>NZ_MXAX01000116.1:0-803 GCF_019249195.1 Rickettsia sp. TH2014
GTAATTCTTCTCGCAATGACGAAAAACCAATCCATGCAGGTAATACTGAGTTAAGGATGACATTATTCTATACTTCTTCCAAATTAATATTTCTTCAAAAATTTTCCATTAATATTTATTAGGTATATTATTATGATTCTTGTTATTGGTCTTGGTAATCCAGGAAAAGAGTATCAATATACGAGGCATAATATCGGATTTATTGCTATAGAGAAAATAGCAAACCAATATAATTCATCATTTAGTATAAAGAAAAAATTCAATTGTGAGATCGCTGAAACTATTAGTGATGGACAAAAGATAGTTTTTATAAAGCCCACTACCTATATGAACTTGTCCGGTAAGTCAGTGATATCGGTGAAAACATATTATAATATCCACTCCGCAAAAATCTTTGTTATTCATGATGATATTGATTTAGAAACAGGTAGAATAAAGTTTAAGCTTGGCGGCGGTAACGGCGGGCATAGCGGTTTAAAATCGATTGACGGAGTTATAGGTAATAATTATAACAGAATTAGGATTGGAGTCGGTAGACCGCAAAATAATCAGGATGTAGCAGATTACGTACTTAATAATTTCCTGAAATCCGAATATGCAACAGCAATGCAAGCTATAGATAAAATTACTGATAATTTTGATTTAATATTAGAGAATAAGTTAGAAGAATTTAAGAATAAGATAGTATAAAAATCGTCATTGCGAGAAAAAATTGAAAATTTTGACGAAGCAATCTCAGGAGTTTGTTATTATTTCATGAGATTGCCACGTCGCTTCGCTCCTCGCAATGACGACTGGGAGTC
>NZ_MXAX01000117.1:0-1680 GCF_019249195.1 Rickettsia sp. TH2014
TGTAAGATTAAATCTCAACTATTACAGTTGTTTAATGTCAATAGGAAACCCAACGTTAAGAGCTTTTTTGAGCATACAATTTCTCCTTATATTAATTTAATGTGAGAAGAATATATAAAATAATATTTAAAAAATCAACAGCTTAATTAATTTTTTAAATCTTAATTAATAACCTATATTTTTCAAGATATTTATTAATTATAGCTATTATTTCCTCTAACCCTTCTTTACTAGCTGATTCGACTCTTGCAACTATAATAGATTCAGTATTAGAGCTACGTAGTAACCACCAACCATGTTCAGTATTTACACGCACACCATCTATATCGCTAAACTCTATTTTCTCTTCTAATAATTTTTCTTTAATCTCTTTAATAATTTGTAATTTTAACCTAGACGGAACAAAAATTTTAATTTCCGGTGTACTATAGCTTTTCGGTAAATCTTCTATTATCTCATCTAGCGTTTTATCCGATTTGCTAAGTAAATCTAAAAATCTAAGGGCTGCATAGATTGCATCATCAAAGCCAAAATATTTATCGGCAAAGAATATATGCCCGCTCATTTCACCGGCAAGTAAAGCTTTTGTCTCAAGCATTTTGCTTTTAATAAAAGGATGACCTGTTCGCCATATTATAGGATTCCCGCCAAATGACTTAATTCTATCAACTATTAACTGACTGGCTTTTACATCGACTATTATGGTTGCGTTTGGATTTTCTTTTAAAATATCCTCAGCAAATATACATAAAATTTGATCACCGAATAATATCTTGCCGTTCCCGCTTACAATACCGATTCTATCACCGTCACCGTCAAAAGCTATACCAAGGTTACAATTTTGTTCTTTAACTAATTTAATTAACTCTTGTAAATTAGCAGGGTTGGTAGGGTCAGGGTGATGGCTTGGAAAATTCCCGTCAATTTTACTATTTATGATTATATTCTTGTTTGAGAGATACTTTTTAAGTTCTTCAACAATATCGCCGGTTGCTCCGTTACCGCAGTCCCAAGCTACTTTTAATTTAGGATTAATATTTATTCCTTCTAAAATACGCTTTAGGTATTTAGATTGTATATTATGTCCATACTCTATGTCATTCCCGCGAAAGCGGGAATCCATGTCTCCATTTGTATTAATCTGGATTTCTGCTTTCGCAGGAATGATGCACGAGGGCGCAGGAATGACATGATTATCTAAAACCCTCGCCAGTAAATCCTGTATCTGATCACCGAAAAAAGATTTACCGTTTTGTAGTATTTTAAAGCCGTTATCGTCACGAGGGTTATGCGATCCCGTAACCATAATACTACCGGCAGACATAAATTGTTTATCGGCAAAATATAGTACGGGAGTTGGAACTACGCCAATATTTATGATTTCAGCACCTGCCTCAGTTAATCCTAATTCTAAGGCTTTACAAAGGGTAGGGGAGCTGAGCCGACCGTCTAAGCCAACACAGATTTTGTTGTTATCTTCCGTTATAGTCATCTCGGCAAAACAAAAGCCGATTTTATAATCTACTTCTTCTGTTAAATCCTTAAGGCTATTGCCTCTTATATCATAAGCTCTAAAAATTTCTTTGTTAATTTGCATAAAAACTGTCTTGAGTGTTACTGTATGGATCAAATTTTCCGTCATTGCGAGAAAAAATTGAAAATTTTGACGAAGCAATCTCA
>NZ_MXAX01000118.1:0-5766 GCF_019249195.1 Rickettsia sp. TH2014
TAAACTGCAATACGGAGGCACGACCACTTTTTTTAATCTCCACTCAACAACGCCTACGCGGGAATGACATATGACTATAATATTTTATAACATCGGAGGTTTCATTTTTATAGGAAAGTTAAATAAAATTCATGACCATAGACTTTTCATTTTATTAAAAAAGCTACCATCATTTTCTTTTTCATTTATGGATTCTTTTTTGAATTCTTCTAGTAGTTCACGTTGTCTTTTAGATAAATTTTTAGGTACTTCGACATGAATATGTGTAAGCATATCACCCCTAATAGTTGACCTCATTTTAGACATACCTTTGCTGCGTAGCCTTAATTGATCACCGTTTTGCGTGCCTGCCGGAATTGTTAAGTTGACTTTCCCACCTTCAATTACCGGTACTTCTATCTCTCCTCCAAGAGCAGCATTTACAAAACTAATAGGTAGTTTACAATGTAAATTTGCGCCGTCTACTTTATAAATATCATGTGGTTTTATTGCTATATCAACGTATAAATCACCGCTATTTCCGCCTCTAATACCCGCTTCTCCTTCTCCGGTATGTCTTATTCTAGTACCGTTTTCGACACCGGCAGGAATATTTACCGATAAATTTCGTTGCTTATGGTAACGTCCCATGCCATGACATTTCTTACAAGGATTTTTTATAATTTGTCCGTTACCTTGGCATTTGTGACAAGCTTGTTCGATCGTAAAGAACCCTTGCTGAATTCTAGTCGCTCCAACACCGCCGCAAGCATCACAAGTTGTTACGGTTTCACCTTTTTCAGAACCGCTGCCGTGACAAGTATCACATTTCACTTCGCTAGAAAAGCTGATATTTTTTTCTATACCGTGAAATGCTTCCCCTAGGTTAATTGTCAGATCATATTTTAAATCCGAACCTCTAGCCTTACTTGATGTAGGCTTTCTTCTACCACCTCCCATAAAGTCACTAAAGAAGTCGCCGAAAATATCGTTAATATCAGGATGAAAATCGCCGTGATTTCCTCCTCCCCCTCGTGACTGTTGATTTTGAAAAGTATCATGCCCAAAGCGGTCGTAAGCGGCTCTTTTCTGCTCGTCTTTTAGAACATCATAAGCACTCTTTATCTCTTTAAATTTCTTTTCAGCATCTTTAGCGTCAGTAGTATCAGGGTGATATTGCTTGGCTAGCTTAAGGTAGGCTTTTTTAAGATCAGCTTGGCTAGCTGTTTTACTAACGCCTAGTATTTGATAATAATCTTGTGACATAATTTAATTTATAAAATGAAATTGTAACATCATTGCGAGGAAAATTACATAGTAATTTGACGAAGCAATCTCAGGAGTTTGGCCCGAGATTGCCGCGTCGCTTCGCTCTTCGCAATGACGGGGGATGCCCACGCCCAATGACGAAATTACTTCTACTTCTTCTCTACCTCCTGAAAATCGGCATCTACTACTTTTCCATCGTTAGCAGTATTTTCTTCAGCAGGTTGGCTTTCGCTTTGCACTTTATACATTGCTTCACCGATTTTCATACTAGCTGCAGTTAAGCTCTCTGTCTTTTCTTTAATTAAAGCAGCATCTTCTGACTCAAGAACAGCTTTTAAAGCAGATAGTGCTTCTTCAGCAGCTCCTCTATCTTCTGATGATAATTTATCACCATACTCCGTAAGACTCTTTTCAGTAGAATAAACTAAACTATCGGCGGCATTTTTCGCTTCAATAAGTTCCTTACGCTTTTTATCTTCATCGGCATTCTGCTCAGCATCTTTAACCATTTGTTCGATTTCGGCATCGCTAAGACCACCGGAAGCCTGAATAGTTACTTTCTGCTCCTTACCGCTTGCTTTATCTTTAGCCGAAACATGCACTATTCCATTAACGTCAATATCAAATGTTACCTCTATTTGTGGAACACCTCTAGGCGACGGAGGTATGCCTTCAAGATTAAACTGACCAAGTAATTTATTACTAGCTGCCATTTCACGTTCACCTTGAAACACTCTAATAGTTACGGCATGCTGATTATCGTCAGCAGTTGAGAATACCTGACTTTTTTTAGTAGGTATAGTAGTATTACGATCGATTAATCTTGTAAATACGCCGCCAAGGGTTTCAATACCAAGGGATAGAGGCGTAACGTCTAATAATAATATGTCCGTTACTTCTTTGTTAAGTACTCCTCCTTGAATAGCAGCACCAAGTGCTACAACCTCATCAGGATTTACGCCTTTATGCGGTGCACGTCCAAAGAATTTCTCTACGGCTTCTTGTACTTTCGGCATTCTAGTCATGCCGCCGACAAGTACTACTTCCTGAATATCAGAAGCTTTTAAACCTGCATCCTTTAACGCTTTACGGCAAGGCTCAACAGTTTTTTCAATTAAATCATCTACTAATTTTTCGAGTTCTGCTCTAGTGAATTTAATATTTAAATGTTTTGGTCCTGTACTATCAGCTGTAATATAAGGTAAATTAATATCGGTAGTTACTGCGGAAGATAGCTCTTTTTTAGCCTTTTCTGTCGCTTCTTTCAAACGTTGAAGTGCTAAAGGATCATTACGTAAATCTATACCGCTTTCTTTTTTGAATACATCTATTAAATGGTTTAATATTCTTGTATCGAAATCTTCACCGCCAAGGAATGTGTCACCGTTTGTTGATTTTACTTCAAAAACACCATCGCCGATTTCAAGAATTGAAACATCGAATGTTCCGCCGCCAAGATCGTATACTGCAATAGTTTTACTTGCCGATTTATCAAAACCGTAAGCAAGAGCTGCGGCAGTCGGCTCGTTGATTATTCTAAGGACCTCAAGACCTGCTATTTTACCTGCATCTTTTGTTGCTTGACGCTGTGCATCATTAAAATAAGCAGGCACGGTAATTACTGCTTGTGTTACTTTTTCGCCTAAATAATTCTCTGCGGTTTCTTTCATTTTTTGTAAAATAAAGGCACTAATTTGGCTTGGTGAATATTTATTGTTATCCACTTCGACCCATGCGTCACCGTTATCGGCTTTAACTATATTATACGGTACGATATCTTGGTCTTTCTTAACCATAGGATCGGTGAAATTTCTACCGATTAATCGCTTTACCGCATATATAGTATCGCGAGGGTTGGTTACTGCTTGTCTCTTAGCAGACTGCCCGACTAATTTTTCGCCGTTTGCAAAAGCTATTATTGACGGCGTAGTTCTCTCGCCTTCTGAATTTTCTATTACTTTTGGCTCTTTACCTTCCATGACTGCAACACAAGAGTTGGTAGTCCCAAGGTCGATACCTATTACTTTTCCCATAAGATTCCTCGTTTTCTTTTTTTATTTTATTATGACTTTTTATTTGATATAGTGCGGCTTAAATGATTTTACAAGAGGTGAAAATGAAAAAACTACCGATTTTACTAAAACTTTTATTTATCATTAATTTAGTTTTCCTAAATAATATAGTTTTAGCATCTTCTGAAGCAAGCAGTGCTATATTTGAAAAAGCGAAGAAAGCAATCGTAACAATTGATACTAGAATTGCCGTATCTGCATATGATGATACAAGTAGTTGGACAGGAACGGGATTTATTAACGATAAGAACAACGGTTATATAATTACTAATACTCATGTTGTCGGCGGTGCGTCTATCGGAACTTATTTTGTTACTTTTTATAATGGCGAGCAGGCGGAAGCAAAACTTATCTATTACGATATTTGGCAAGATTATGCCGTTCTAAAAGTAGAGAGCAAAGATATACCGGCATCCGCTACACAAATAGCTTTCTCAAGCGAGTTGCCAAAATTAAATCAGAAGGTTTTCGTAGTCGGTAACACAGAGGCAAAAGGCTTTTCTTTCCATACCGGTTATTTGTCCGATCTTTATAATATTGAAGGTTTAATGCCGCAATGTACTTATGTTATTAATTTAAATAGTACCGGCGGTGCTAGCGGTTCACCGGTATTAAACGATAAAATTGAGGCTATAGGAGTATTATACGGCGGCGGTAAAACTCATTCTCTAGCACTGCACGGTGATTATGTAGCTCGCACCTTAGAAAGTTTAAAGAATAATAAACAACCAAACAGAAAGCATATAGGAATAATAAGCGAGTTATATTCTTTAAATAAAGCAGTTAGACATCATAATTTCCCTAAAGAAGAAATGGATAAATATATAAATAAGTTTCCTGACAGTAGAAATAGGGTGATAAGCGTTAAGGCAGTTTTAGCCGGTTCGCCTGCTGAAAAATCTTTAAAAGCCGGTGATATTATTTGGGCAGTAAATGATAAGGAACTCGGCGGCAATCTAGCATTATTTGATAGAGAAATGGATAATTTTAAAGGAATAGCTATTAAACTTACTATATTTCGTGACGGCAAAAAGTTAGAGCAGTCAGTGGATTTATATGATGTGAACAATAATAAAATCTCTAAAATGATAAATTTCGGCGGTGCAGTATTTTTTGAAGTCGATGATTATTTTAGTAATAAATCAGGCATTCCACTTAAAGCTTTAAGTATAGCTTCCGTTCAATCCGGTAGTAGTTTCAGCTCTATACCGACATTCTTTACCAAAGATTATAAAAATGTTTATAGATTACAAATTTTTGAGATGAAAGATTTGGCTTTAAGTAATCTTGATGATTTGGTGAAATTCTTACCTGCTATTACTAAAGAGAAATTTATAACGGTTAGATTTAAAAATTATCAACCTTATTACGCTAATTTCGGTTATAACGAACTTATCTCATCACATGATGATATGATTGCCGATGTAACCTTGGATTCTATAGATACCAAGCCTTATATATTAAAGTATAATACTGTTTCTCATGATTGGGATATGGAAAATATAAAACTTCAGTAACTAATCGATTGTGATAAATTAACAATTCTTAATCAATTAAGTTGCAATCAATTCAACTCGGTTTGTTGCGTTATTATTCCTAAATTTATAATCTTAATTTTAGGAGAATTGCAAATTGGCTCAGTGTTGTTCACTATACTATAATATTCCTACGTGGATACTAAAGTCGTCATTGCGAGCAGCCATAGGCTGCGTGGCAATCTCATGAATAATAACAAATTCCTGAGATTGCTTCGTCAAATTACTATATAATTTTCCTCGCAATGGCGGGGTGGTATCCATGTGGGCAATGGCATCAATCCACCACTAATTCACAATCCCTTCTAAAATAATTAATAACTTATAAATTTAGGAAAATTAATGAGAAAACAAAAAATACCTACTTTATCTACATCAGTTTTAAGTCAATATAAAACTCCAAGCCTAGATTCCCCCGATTCAGAGAGAGAAATGAAACCTGCATCGGTAAAGAGTGATATAGAAGAGCTGGAAGTGTGATTTAAAGATAAAACAAAAAGCGGCATAAAAGCTTTTAATAGTGCATTAAAGGTATGTATTGAAAATAATCCCACTGCCTTATTACATGAAGCGGCTGAGCATGGTAAAAAAGATTTAGTAATAGAGATATTAAAATTAAATCCAGATTCTATAAATTCTAGTACCCCTCAAGGCTTATCGGTCTTACATTCAGCAATTGCAGGGGTTGATAATAATAAAGAAATTATTGAAATCCTATTACAGGCGAAACCTACTTTAGTAATACAAAAAGATGCTTCAGGTCTTACTCCGTCATTTTATAACACTAATAAAGAAATAAGGTCATGCCTCCATATTGCAGTTACGCCTATTAAAAAGCTATACGNNCAATAAGAGTACCAATAACCTTATCATGAATATCCAATGTAATAGTTGAGATTTAATCTTACATT
>NZ_MXAX01000119.1:0-2118 GCF_019249195.1 Rickettsia sp. TH2014
GTAAGATTAAATCTCAACTATTACAGCTTAGGTAGCTGGTCAGGACTTATGACGCAATCTCACCACAAATCCTCTCCTGATATTACTCCTACCGTGGGCGATTTAAAAACTGCTAATTTATTTGGTAAAAGAATAGTTGAAATAACTAAGAAGTTTAAGGGATAGAACCCGAATCATCATTACGAGTAGGCATTGTTGCGTGGTTCAATTTCACCTCTGTCATCCCGTGGCTTGACCACGGGATCCAGTTAAAATACTAAAATTATTAGTATTTTTAAGTTGTATTTATGGATACCGCGATCAAGTCGCGGTATGACAACGGTGGATTCCTGCTTTCACAGAAATGACAAAAACCGAGCCATGCAACAATGTCTACGGCTCCTCGCAATGACGGCTTAGGTATCCACGCAACAAAGCATAATTAAAGATTAACTTCTAACAAATGATGGTTTTTGTGAACTCCTATTACTTAGAATTTTTTGAGCATGCGTAGTCATTTTAGCATCTCGTTCTCCTCTAGTTTTTAGAGTCTTTGGTTTATTGCTATTAACACTAGCATCACTCCAGTTACCACTATCGCTTTCACTGCCACTACTGCTACTACTATCACTCATCTCCATAGCAACTCTTCGTGCTAAAATTGATGCAACTCCATTAGGTTTGCTAACATTCTGAGCAGGCTTACTATGCGAATGAGCAACCGGTTTTCCTGTATTAGGATCAAACTCAACTTTTCTTAGATTTTTTGGTCCTTCTATTTCTCTCATTAAATCAGAAGTATCTATAGAAGGACGTAGTTGATTTTCCGGTTTTTTAACCGTAGTAGTAACTCCTACAGGTTTAGATAATGTCTCAGTCTGGGCCGGAGCCATAGTAGGCATAGGCGGTGGCGGTGGCGGAATGTTATTTTTCGATAAAGGAGGTGGTGGTGGAATGTTATTTTCCGACAAAAGGGGTGGCGGCGGTGGCGATGGAATATTATTTTGTGATAAAGGAGGTGGCGGTGTTACATTATTTTCCGAAGGTTTAGCTAGGGATGAATTTTCTAATATTGGCTCCTTTTTTGAAGTTATATGATTTGCAAGATTACTTACTATCTTTTGTAACTCCTCATTGTCAGGTAACTTTGCAATTATATCATTAATATTTCTTTCCTTATTTTCAATTAATTCCTCAAATTTATGCTCCGTTTTATATAATTGTTCATCAATCTTTCTAATTGTTCTAGTATTACTTTCTTTGTTTTTTGCTAAAACCTGCTCACTATTATTTACAAAAATATTTTTAACATTTTGCCAAATATTATTTAATTTTTCAAAAAATGTATAAGGTATTTCTTCCCTAATTTCAGCAACCCGCTTTTGTATTTCCTTAAGTTCTTTGATATTAGAATTCTCAGATATTAAATTTTGGATGTTTTGTTTTGTAGCATTTAAAGAATTATATTGTTTCTCTAGTTCTTCAGCCTTAATAAATTGTAAGGGATTTGTCATATTTAGAGCTGAAAATCTTTCAGGTTTACTCTTATAACTAAAATATACTTCCGATAATCTTTCTCTTTGTTCTTTGGATAAATCTTTCTTTGTTAAATCTTTAAAATTTTTTTCGATTT
Organism: Rickettsia sp. TH2014; assembly: GCF_019249195.1. Taxonomy (NCBI): domain Bacteria; kingdom Pseudomonadati; phylum Pseudomonadota; class Alphaproteobacteria; order Rickettsiales; family Rickettsiaceae; genus Rickettsia; species Rickettsia sp. TH2014. Next base: position 1,613 of record NZ_MXAX01000119.1, read on the forward strand.
CTTCTTGTAATTCTTGCTTTAAAGGTGCAGATTTTTTCGCTATATTATATATCTTATTATCAATATCTTTTAATATTTTGTTATTATACTTTATTGCTTCATTTGTTAACTGTTCTTCACTTGTTACAAAAATATACTTTACATTAGAAACTGTTTTTACAAGTCTTTTAAACCAAGGTAACGATCTATTATGTTCTTTTTCTAGTTTTTTAGTTTCATTTTGTATTTCGATTAAACCTTGCAACTTCTTATTTTGTTCGCATAATTCATTTACTTGGCTTAATATAGTATTTAAAGCATTATTTTCTTGCGCTAATAATTTATTTATATCTATTTCTTTAGCCACGCCATACACCTACTATAAATTAATGTCGGCATTATAGTAAATTTCTTGTACAAAAGCAAAGAGAAAGTTAATTTATGTTAATATATTCTCAATAAATGAGAAGTAGATAGACGAAGTTCAACGTGAAAAAGAGGGTCGTGCCTCCGTATTGCAGTTTAGA
>NZ_MXAX01000120.1:0-11639 GCF_019249195.1 Rickettsia sp. TH2014
TGACTTTTTTTAATCTCCACGCAACAATGCCTTGCGAGAAAGGCTTGCTTGCGTAGACTCCCAGTCGTCATTGCGAGGAGCGAAGCGGCGTGGCAATCTCATGAAATGATAACAAACTCCTGAGATTGCTTCGTCAATTGCTATGCAATTTCCTCGCAATGACGATATCCGGCCTTAATATAATTAAGATAAATATACTTCCTTATCTAAAGTATCTTCGCTGTTATCTATAATCATAGTAATTGTTGCATCGCCGGTAATATTGATAGTAGTACGTAGCATATCAAGTATTCGGTCAATACCGGCAATAATTGCTACTCCCTCTATAGGTAAGTGAACCGAAGAAAGAACCATAGGAAGCATTATCAAAGAGGCGCCGGGAATACCAGCTCCGCCGATAGATCCAAGTGTCGAGGTGAGAATAATTACTAAATAGTCATGAGGAGCAAGTGTTACTCCCATCATTTGAGCAAAGAATATAGTAGTAAGAGATAGATTTATGGCGAATCCGTCCATATTAATTGACGCCCCTATCGGAAGTACGAATGAAGTACTAGACTCTGAAATGCCAAGCTTTTCACGACAAACTTGCATAGTAGTTGCAAGAGTTGCCTTACTACTTGAAGTAGAAAAAGCAAGTATCTGATATTCAAAACTTTTTTTATAAAAAGGTATAGGGGAAACACGGCAGAATACATATATAAGTAAGCCGAAAACTAAATATTGAAATGTCATTGCCACAACTACCGCTACAACAAGTTTCGATAAACTAATCATTACTTCAACTCCCTGCATGCCTACAATCCAGCCTGTTAAAGCAAAAGCACCGTAAGGGGATAATTGAATAACAAACGATATCATTTTTAATATTAATTTTGACATTACATGAATTAAATCAGTCACAGGTTCACCGATAGATTTCATTTTGTTTAAGGTAGTCCCAACAAAAATAGCAAAAAATACAACTTGCAAGACATCACCGTTTGCAAAAGCCCCAACAGCATTATCAGGGACGATATTTACAAAAAAATCAATTATATTAAATGAAGCTCTACTTGTCGTTCCTGAAGAGGTAAAATCTATATGTATGCCTACTCCCGGCTTTAATACTAAGGCAACAGTAAGCCCAAAAACCGTGGCAAAAAAAGTAGTACCTAAAAAAGCAGCTACCGCTTTCATTCCTACTCTGCCAAGGGCGGAAGTATCATTCATACTAGTGATACCGGAAACCAAGCTAAAGAAAATTAAAGGGGTAATGATCATTTTTATCAAGCGTAAGAAAATGTCACCGATAGGTTTAATATAATTAACATATTGTGGTAAGTATATACCAAATATAATACCTAAGATTAACCCTAAGGTAACTTTTTGCCATAATTTCATAATTTACTTACTTAATTTTTAAATTTGCTCGACTATAAGTTTATTTACTATTTTGGTCAATCCATTCTAAGTACTTTTGAAAGCCATAGTCAATATTTATTTTTATTATTTGCGGTAATTCATAATTATGAATTTCAAGGAGTTTATTTTCAATTTCGTTATAATTAGAAGATTTTGTTTTAATTACAAGTCTATATTCGGTTTCTAAAGTTACTCTCCCATCCCATCTAAAGTAACTTTTGACATCGTCAATTTGAATGCAGACAGCAAGATTTAATTCTAACAAAACAGATGCTATTTTCTCGGCAATTTGCAGATCATTTGTAGTAGTTAAAATTAAACAGTAATCTTGCATACTCGATGGACTTGAAAAATTGGCTACGTCATCTTTGTAAGTCCTCGGATGCTCACGTACTTTTGTACGCTCCGCTCCTCTGCTTACAAATTCCTTGCTCTTTTCCAAGTTGATCTTCGTATGACTCCTCTTCATTCTATAAAGATACACACTTAAACCTCAACAAAACAATTAGGTGTTTCATATAGTTTTAGGCTCGCTACGAAGAAGTTTTGACCTACGAAAAGTTTAGGAAAAATTTCATTCTTTAAATGCGTCGCTATATTTTCTGCAGTTGGGTTATTCTGCATGTAATATATTTTTTGACCGGTACAATTTTCTATTTGCCGCCCCATTTCCTTATCGTCTTGATGTAGGATTAAGCTATGATCAAAATTTTCATCAATCCATTTTTTAGCTGCATCCTTAATTAAACCAAAATCGATTACCATACCAAGTTTATCGGTTTTGTTTGCGGCTATAGCGATCTCAAGAACATAGCGATGACCGTGCAGGAATTGACATTTATTTTGATGCCCTATAATTCTATGTCCTGCATCGAACTCAATACGACGAGTACATTTTATCATTATTGTATATTTCCTTTCTTTGAATAATTTTACTTTTTTTCAAAAAGTAAAACGAGACCACGTCATTGCGAGGAAAAATTGAAAATTTTGACGAAGCAATCTCAGGAATTTGTTATTATTACATGAGATTGCCGCGCAGCCTACGGCTGCTCGCAATGACGATATTTTCTATAAATTCAACAATAACCTCTCAGGATTCTCGATTAGTTCCTTAATTTTTACCAAGAACGATACTCCTTCTTTCCCATCAATTATGCGATGATCGTAAGATAAAGCTATATACATCATCGGACATATTTCAATTTTACCGTCTATAACTACAGCTCTTTCCTCGGTTTTATGTAAGCCTAGAATACCTGATTGAGGAGGATTAATAATTGGTGTAGATAATAATGAACCATATACGCCTCCGTTAGAAATCGAGAATGTCCCCCCTGACAAATCAGCCATAGAAAGTTTACCTTCACGAGCCTTTTTAGCCAGAGTGCCTATAGCTTTTTCCACTTCGGCAAATCCCATTTTATCGGCATCCTTAACAACCGGTACAACAAGTCCTTGCTCTGTTCCGACAGCTACACCTATGTCATAGTAATTTTTATATACTAAATCATCGCCGTCTATTTCAGCATTTACCGACGGAATAAACTTTAAAGCTTCAATTGTTGCTTTAACAAAAAACGACATAAAGCCAAGTCTCACAGCGTGCTTTTTCTCAAACTCTTCTTTATATTGATTACGCAAGGCAATTACTTTTGACATATCAATTTCATTAAAAGTAGTCAAAATAGCTGCCGTATTTTGTGAATCTTTTAAACGCTGTGCAATAGTTTTACGCAAGCGTGACATACGAACACGCTGTACTCTTTCTTCATTAGTTTTGTTTACTGTAGGAGTAGAAGTAGCAGCAGACGGTGTGTTTATCGTTTCAAGCACGTCACCTTTGGTAATTCTACCGTCTCTACCTGTTCCTTTTATATTATTGGGATCAAGCTTATTTTCGGTAACTAATTTTTGTACGGAAGGAGCAAGAATATTATTAACCACGGCAGGTTTCTCTACAGGCTTTTCTGAAGTAGGTTGCGTAACTGCTTGAGCTTTAGCAGATTCATTATTAGTACCCGCAGTATTTGCAGCTGTCCCTTCATTTATTTCGCCTATTTCTTCGCCAACTGCTACATTTGCACCGTCAGTTTTCGATATTTTACCTATAGTGCCGTTACAAGGAGCATTAACTTCTAAAGTTACTTTTTCAGTTTCAATTTCTAACAGTAATTCATCGGTTTTAACCGAATCACCTTCTTTCTTATACCATTTGGCAATAGTTGCTTCCGTTACGGATTCTCCAAGCGATGGTACTATAATTTTAACGCTCATAATTTATTTTACTCCTATATTTTTATCGTCATTGCGAGGAGGCCTTGCCTGCATGGAGACCAAAGCCGTCATTGCGAGAAGAATTACAAAGTAATTCGCCGAAGCAATCTCAGGAGATGTGACGAGATTGCCACGTCGCTTCGCTTCTCGCAATGACGATTCGGGTATCCATGAGGGCGACGCCTTCAGTCGCTCGCAATGACGATTCTTAGGTAATATACCCCAAAGAATCACATCCCCAATGCTTCCCTTAATAGCTTCTCTTGCTGTTTATTATGCGCTTGCAGCGAACCTACTGCCGGAGAGGCCGATTCCTCTCTGCCTATATATTTAAATTCGTCATTAATTCCTGCTTCTTTTAAAGCATCGTTTAAGTGAGAAACTATATAACGCCAAGCTCCCATATTCTTTGGTTCTTCCTGACACCAAATAAATTCCTGCGTCCTATTATATTTTTTTAATAGTGATGCTACAAGTTTTTTTTCAAAAGGGTATAATTGCTCAAGCCTAATAATCGCTATGTTACTGTTATTGCCACGCATTACAAATAGATCGTAATATACCTTACCGCTACATAAAATTACTTTAGTAATATTGTTTGTGTCTAGTTTATTTACCTCATCTAAAACCGGTAAGAAAGTAGTATTTTCGCCTAGCTCATCAAGTTTAGATACGGCATATTTATGACGTAATAATGATTTCGGCGACATTACGATTAGCGGTTTGCGGGTATCATCAAGTATTTGATGACGTAGCAGGTGGAAAATCGAGGCAGGAGTAGTTGGATATGTAACATACATATTATCCTCAGCCGCTAGCTGCAAGAACCTCTCAAGCCTTGCCGAACTATGCTCAGGTCCTTGTCCTTCAAATGCGTGCGGAAGTAGGACCACAAGTCCGCTCATACGAAGCCATTTTGTTTCGCTGCTTGAAATAAACTGGTCAAAAATGATCTGAGCTCCATTAGCGAAATCACCGAATTGTGCTTCCCATAAAACTAAATTTTTTGGATTTGCGAGTGAATAACCATACTCAAAACCAAGCACCGCATATTCAGATAAATTACTATCGGCTACCTCGTATTTTGCTTGTGTCTTAGATAAATTATTTAGAGGTATATAGGTAGTATCGTCAATTTGGTTGTGCAATACTGAATGACGATGCGAGAAAGTACCGCGTCCGCAGTCTTGTCCGGTTAGCCTTATATTTGTACTTTCGCTAAGCAAGCTTGCAAAAGCTAGCTGCTCAGCTGTTGCCCAATCAATAGGCTGATCGTTAGTCAGATTAGCTTTTCGAGCTTCAAATAGTTTTACAAGTTTTGGATTAACGGCAAAATCTTTCGGTATTTCGCATAGTTTAGTTCCTAAATCTTGTAATGTTTTTTTTTCGACGCCCGTTATTGCAGCTTGTGTAGAGGTGCGAGAAATGCCTTGCCATAACCCACCTAAGAAATGTACTTCCGGCTTATAACTTTTTGCCTGCTCATATTCCTTATCTAGTCTTGCTTTAAATTCTTCTTTTAACTTAGCAAAATAATTATTATCAATTATACCGCTTTTTACTAACTCATTTGCGTAAATATTTCCAGGGGTCGGTTTGCTTTTAATAATATTATACATCTTACCTTGAGTATACATCGGCTCATCGCCCTCATTATGCCCGTATTTGCGGTAACAAATAATTTCTACCACAACATCTTTACCGAATTTTTGCCTGTATTCTACTGCAATATTAGTTGCTTTTAATACCGCTTCTATATCATCACCGTTAACGTGCAAAATCGGAGCAGCTATGATTTTAGCAAACTCCGTAGAATATCTGCTAGATCTAGTATCCGCAGCATTTGCCGTAAAGCCTAGTTGGTTGTTAATTACGAAATGTAATATCCCGCCGATATCATAAGCAACAAGCGGCGACATCGACAAGCACTCTGCAACTACTCCTTGACCGCAAAAAGCAGCGTCACCATGCATTAGAATGGCCTTAACTTTATTGCGTTTAGCATCGTTAAGTATATCCTGTTTTGCTCTTACTTTCCCTGCAACTATAGGATTTACTGCCTCTAAATGGGATGGATTATCGGCAAGTGATAAATGTATTTTTTTATCCCCAATGACTCTAACAGATGAATAGCCTAGATGATATTTCACGTCACCTGAAACATTTAATTCATCAGGAAATACACTACCGCTTATGAAACTCGCAATAACGGCTTTATAAGGTTTGCCGACTACTTTAGTCAGAGTGTTTAATCTCCCTCGATGCGCCATACCAATAACGATTTCTTCAACGTCTTGATTCATGGATAAATCTATAGCTTTACTCATAGCAACTATAGAAGCATCTCCGCCTTCAACGGAAAAACGCTTAGCTCCTGGGAATTTAGTATGTAGATACTGCTCAAACCCTTCTACTTCTACTAAATCATTTAAGATAGTTTTTTTGTCTTCAGAAGAAAATGTAACTTCACTTTCTAGCTTATTATATAACCAATTTTTTTCATCTACATTTTCTATTTGCTCAAATTCAACACCGATAGAACCTGTATAAACTTTATCGAGCTTGGTAATTAATTCAGATAATTTACAGTTCCAAGTACCGACAAATTCATCCGTGATATTGATATTTTCCTCTAGTTGACTGTTATCAAGGCCAAAAGTTTCTATATTAAGCTTTAAATCATTTTTTGTTTTACGTAGCTCAAGACCAAGCGGGTCAAGATTCGCTAAATAGTGAGCATGCTTGCGATAAGCATTGATCATTGCTTTAGCTTTTAAACTAGACATCTTTCCAAACTTCGCTTCTAGAGGTAATTTAGACGTCGATCCGGTACTCGNATCCTCACGTATGTCTATATACGCTGCGGTACTGCGTTCCGTGTCTCCTTTAAGTTCCTCTCTATAAGCTGGTTTGGCAAGGTGTCTGTTATTTAAGACTTCAGAAGATAGATTATTATTTAGCGGTTCTTTTTTTATTTCATAAGGAATAATTATCTTTGCCGTACTTTTATTAAGCACGGTACTATTATCCTTAATGCCGGCAAAAAATTCTTGCCAAGTTTGATCAACCGAGGCGGGATTGGCTAAATATTGCTTATATAGCTCTTCAACAAAAACGGCGTTCCCGCCAAATAAATAACCTGTTTTTTTTAAGTCTTCTGCCATATTATTGTTTGATTAACGTCATTGCGAGGGATACGGGAGTCGTCATTGCGAGTAGCCATAGGCTGCGTGGTAATCTCGTCAAATATCCTGAGATTGCTTCGTCAATTACTTCGTAATTTCTTCGCAATGGCGTTTCAGTATCCACGCAGGCAATGCCTTCTTGCAATGACAGTTTTATTACTATAAATATTTCCCCTCTAAATACCTTATATACACTTCAGGATTTATCTTGTCCTCACCGCTAGCACTTTTTAATAAATCGGCTGAATTTTTTAACGAGCCGAGATTTCTAAAATTCTTATTTAGATAATTATTTAGATTACTAAAATCACCCTTTAATATATCATCTTTTATATTAGGATACATCTCTTTTACTTTTTTCATCACCATTGATGCGATAATTGCACCGTTTGTATAGGCGGGAAAGTAACCGAAATTTCCGTGTGACCAGTGAATATCTTGAAGACAGCCATTACTAAAGCTTACCGGTTTTAGCCTCAAATATTCTTGCATCTTATTATCCCAAAAGCTTGGTAACTCATCAAGATTCAAATCCCCGGTGATGAGCAGCTCCTCTATCTCAAAACGTAATATTACATGCAGAGGGTAAGTTACTTCATCTGCATCCACTCTTATAAAATCAGGTTTAACTTTAGTAATCTTTCTATATAAATTTTCTGCTGAATATTCTTCGCTTTTAAAAGCAAATTCGTCTCGAAGTAATTTGGCTAAAAATTCTGTAAATTCTCTTGATCTACCTACTTGCATCTCCATAAATAAAGATTGGCTTTCATGAAAAGCCATACCTTTAGCACGTCCTACCGGTTGTCCTTTATACATTTCCGGTAGATTCTGCTCATATAGAGCATGACCTGTTTCGTGAATAATTCCCATTAAACCGCTTATGAAATTATCTTTATAATACCTAGTAGTTAAACGTATATCGTTTGGTGTTCCACCGCAAAAAGGATGAGTAGATTCGTCTAAGCATCCTTTTGTTAGATCAAACTGCATAATTTCCATAATGCGTTTTCCGATACGTTTTTGCATTTCAGGAGCTAGTTCGGTGTTCTTTACTAGTTCTTTCTCGCTTTTCTGTTTTTCTAAAACTTTATTTATGAGTTGTGGGAGTTCTTTTTTAAGCACTGAAAAAACTTGTTTGATTTCGCTACTTTTTCTGCTTGGATCAAACATATCTATTAATGAGTCGTATAATCCGCAATTAAAAGCATCTGCTCGTACTTTAGCAACTTCTCTCGTATAATCTAAAACTTTTTGTAAATGCGGTTTGAATAAATTATAGTCATTATTTTTTCTTGCTTCTCGCCAAACAAGTTCAGCTTTGGTAGTCGCTGCTACTAGTTTCTTTTGTAGCTGCTCATCTATACAATTTGCATCTATTATTTGCCTCTCAATCTCTCTAATATTACCATTCTGCCATTCATCAAGGTTCTTTGATTCTTCTTTTGCCTTGCTAACTAACTCTTTTAGCATAGGAGATTTGAGCAGCGAGTGAACGAGCGACGTTAAAGTTACTATTTCGTTTGTTCTACTCTCACCTGAACCCATAGGCATATTTACGGCAATATCCCAGTATAATATGCCCAATATATTATTAAAATGCGAAATGGTCGCAAATTCGTTTTCTAATTTTGTGTAGTTGCTCATATGTTCCTTGTTTTTTGTCATTGTGAGGAGACGCTATAAGCGTCGACGAAGCAATCTCGGGTGAATTCCTGAGATTGTCATGCCCCTTTCAGTCGCTCGCAATGACGATTAATGATCCACGATACCCAGCAATGACGATTATTACAAATGCAACAACTCTTTTGCTGCTTTTAAACTTGCTTCGGTGATTGTCTTACCTGAAATCATGCGGGCGAGTTCCTCCTGTCTCTCAGCTAAATTTAAAGCTTTTACCGTTACTTTTGTTTCTTTCTCTAGCTGTGTTTTCTTTATTTTTATATGCAAATCTGCTTTACCTGCTACTTGCGGCTGGTGCGTAATAACTATTACTTGAGTAACGCTACTAAGTTTTTTTAATCGCTCACCTACTTTATCTGCGACCTCTCCGCCAATCCCAACATCTATTTCATCAAATATAATAGATGGTTTTACCATTTTATCAAACAAAGAAGTTTTTAAAGCAAGCATGAACCTTGATAATTCACCGCCGGAAGCGATTTTATTGATTGCTTCGGTTGCCATTCCGGGGTTAGTAGAAGCTTTAAACACAACATCATCATTACCGCCGGCTGTCGGCTCTTTTCCGGCGATTATCTCAATCTCAAAAATTGCTTTCGCCATTTTAAGCTGTTTTAGCTCCTGATGCAACGATTCTTCTAGATGTTTTGCGGCAATAAGACGCTTTACGGATAAATCGCTTGCTAGTTTATAATATTTTTTCTGTAATAGCACTTCTTGAGCTTTTAACTCATTACTATTCGCTATTTTGTTTTTTAATATACCGAGCTGCTTTAAAGATTTATCTAAAAATATACCCAATTCATCAGCAGGAACATTATATTTGCGGCTAATAGCTTTTATTAAAAATAATCGTTCTTCTGTTTCTTCAAGATTATATTCCTCATAATTAAAACTATCTAACAGATTTGATAATCCTTGGCGTGCTTCTTCTAGGTTATTATAGGCTTCTTCTAAGCTTGTAGCAATAGCTTCAAAACGCTCATTATCGCCTTGCCTTGCTAATAATTTCTCTGCTCTATTAATCGATGTATTTATTTCGGGGTTATTAATCTGTTCTAGAATATCTTTTATTAACTGTAAATCCTTATCTTTATTTTGCAAATCTTTTCGTATATTTGTAAGTTTCTCTTCTTCGCCTATGTGAATATTAAGCTTAGTTAATTCTTCCGTTGCAAAGCTCAAATAATCGATTTCTTGGTTTATAGAATTTTGTTTAAGTGTTATTTCAGCAATTTCTTTCCGAGTATTTTGCCAAGTCTGATAACATTTGGAAAGCTCGACTCGGAAGTCCAAAAGATTTCCGTAACTATCTAAAATATCACGCTGAGTATTGGCGTATAGAAGGGAAATATTATTATTTTGTCCATGAAGTTCAAATAAATAAGTAGCTAATTGCTGCATTATAGCTTTATTAACTACTTGATTATTAATAAAAAAATTTTTTCGCCCTTCGGCTTTTTGCAAACATTTTACAAGCAATAACTCTTCAGGCTCAATAAAATTTTGGATTAGAAAGTTTTTTATCTCTTCATTTAAAGAGAATATTATATTAACAACAGCGTAATCTTTTCCACGCTTTATTATATTGTTTGAAGTTTTATAACCAAGGCAAAATAAAATAGCGTCAAGTAAAATAGATTTACCAGCTCCCGTTTCACCGGTAATAACGCATAAACCTTTATTAAACTCAATTTCCAGCTCGTCTATCAGAATGAAGTTTTTGACTGAGAGACTATGAAACATAGTTATACTCGATGAATTTGAAAAGCTGCGTTGTACGGTTCGTTTATTTCATTCCCGCGGAAGCGGGAATCCAGCGTAAAGTGAGATAAATCGAGCTTTAAAAAAAGCTTTAAAGTACTGGATTCCCGCTGCCGCGGGAATGACATCGAACATTTTTTAAGAACCATGAATATCTTACTACTTAACCAACTTATATGCGTAACTATACCACTGATTATCAGGATCATTATAACCTAGCACCGAGGCGTATTTCTTTGCTTCATCCGGCAGCCCAAGCATCATATAGCTTTCAGCTAAACGGTAAAGAGCTTCTACCGAGTGAGAAGTAGTTTGATAATTATCAATTACCTCTTCAAATCTGTTAATTGCTGCCATCGGATTCTTATTCTTTAAGTAGAACCGACCTACCATCATCTCTTTACCTGCTAAATGATCGTTTACTAAGTCGATTTTTAAAGATGAATCAATAGCATATTTAGTATTTGGGAATTTTGCTATTACATCTTCAAAACTATCTTTAGCTAAGAAAGTTCTAGATTGATCATGATATACGTCTGAAATTAACATATAATATGATAATGCTTTAAGGTAATATGCATAAGCAATGTCAACATTTGCAGGGTGCAAATTAATGAACATATCAAGTACGTCAACCGTTTCTTCATATTGAGCGGCAAGGAATAAAGAATAGGCCTGCATCAATTCAGCTTGCGGCGTCATTTCATTACCTGGATGTTGGTAAAATACTCTTCCGAATTCTTCCGCAGCTTTCTTATATTTTTTCTTTTCTAACAAAGTAACACCTTCGTTATAAAGCGTAGGTATAGGAACTACTATATCATCACTGTTTTTTTTGCTTTTACAGCCACTTAAAGATAGGCCTATAATAAAAAAGATGCTTAATAATTTTGTTAATTTCATAGGAACTTAAATTCAGTTAATAACTAAATATACATATAGGCTTAAAGAATTTCAAGGATTCAATTAATAACATGATATAAATTGTTGGTGTTTACAATAAAATCATATAGTAGACTCCTCTATAAGCGGATTATTTCCTAATAAATTAATATCGCATCGAGTAAGTACATCTTTTATCATATTATCGTTAATTAAATCATCCGTATTAAAGAAGTTATTAACTGTAGCTAATGACAATATTTTTAAAGATAAAACTGGCTGGTTAACTGCTTCAGCATTAATATAAGCATTATAAAACTTATGTTCAAATTTTTCATTTTTACAGTCATGATATTTCTTTACATGAAATAAAGCATTTAAATATTTTTGAAAATTTTTATCTAATATATTATGTGGTCATGCCTCCATATTGCAGTTACGCCT
>NZ_MXAX01000121.1:0-3506 GCF_019249195.1 Rickettsia sp. TH2014
TAAGATTAAATCTCAACTATTACAAAAATACTATTTGGTCTAAGAAAATACTGCTCGCTCGACTGCATCTGTACTATGTTGTACTAAATCCTTAGCGATTTCTTTAGTAACCATCTTTTTTAGACCGTTTTTAAGTTCTTGTCTAACACATCCAAGCATCTGCGGTTCTGCTACAATAATCAATTCCTTATATTTAGCTTGATCAGCAGTAGTTACTTTCTCTAAATGTTTAATAACGCTCCTTGCTGCTTCTTTATGTTCTATATCTTTTAGCGAAGTATGTGGCTCAAAAAGTGATCCTGGGGTCGATTTATTCTGGTAAAGGCTTTGTCTTTTTTCTCTATGGTGATGATGTTCCTCTAAATCTAAAGATAATTTTAAAGGTTTATTAGTAGTAATTTTAATCCCCAATGCGTCGTAAAGCATCATTTGCTTACTATCGATAACTGCAATTAATTTTAACGGTGCTGTACTTACCATAAATACCCCCATAAGAACTAGGTTGTAATTTTATGATAATACTAATTATTTTTAAAACCTAATATTAATTTAATAATTTTTGCTTTTCACTGTTAATAATTTGCTCAACCTTGTCATTAAGTATACGTACGTCTGTTTGTTCTATTTCTTCTTTTTCTATTACACCTATAATCTTTACCTGTATAGTACCAGGCTGCTTAAACCAAAAGCCTCTAGGCCAAAATAAACCGGCATTATGAGCCATCATTACAATTGGAACTTTAGTAATTGAAGCAAGCTTTACGGCGCTTGGCTTAAATTTCACTGTTCTATCAGGTGGGACTTTGGTTGATTCCGGAAATATTATTAACCATAGCCCTTCTTTTATTTTTTTCTGACCTTCTCTTAAAATCTGAGCAACCGAGCTATTAGTACCACGGTCAACCGCAATAGGTTTAACCATCCGAAGCCCCCAACCAAGCAAGGGTATATTAAATAATTCACGCTTTAATACCCAAGAATGTTTAGGAATAATCAGTTGCATAAACATTTGATCCCAAAAGGATTGATGATTAGACACAACTATTGAAGTAGTTTTCGGTAATTTCTCAAGCCCCTCTACTTCATATTTAAGACCGCAACAAATTTTTGCAAGCCACACAAAAGCATAAGAAAAGATAATGGCAATTCTGTATCTTATTTGATAGTTGACATTGAAAAATGTTACGGGTATGTAACATATAAGAAAAAAAATAAATGTAAATAACGATAATAATCCGTAAAATGATAAAATTCTTAAACGCCAAAGCATAATTTAACAAAAAATTAATATAATTTAGTATACGAAGATCAACTTGAAAAAGAGCAAGGCGTTTTGAGATTTTTAACCACATCGTAGTTAAAGCTACGTGAGGATTAAAAATGAAAAACTTTGTTGCCAATTTTTCAAGTTGATCGAGTATATATAACATAATTTTACAACGAGTAAAATAAATAAGGTATTATAATGCAAAAAACTGTTCTTTCCGGTGTGCAAGCAACCGGTTCTTTACATCTCGGTAACTATTTAGGTTCAATTAGAAACTGGGTTAAAATGCAGGAAGAATATAATTGTTTTTTCTTCTTAGCGGATTTGCATGCTATCACGGTTGATATTAAGCCCTCAGAACTTAATAATTCAATTATGGGGGTTCTTGCCGTTTATTTAGCGGCAGGGCTTAACCCCGACAAAGTAACGATTTTTGCCCAGAGTATGGTAAAAGAGCATGCAGAACTTGCTTGGCTACTAAATTGTGTTACACCGCTCGGATGGTTAAAGCGAATGACCCAATTTAAAGATAAAGCCGGAAGTGATCAAGAGAAAGCTTGCCTTGGGTTATTTTCCTATCCGGTTCTTATGGCAGCTGATATACTTATATATAAAGCTGATATAGTGCCTGTCGGTGAAGACCAAAAACAGCATCTAGAACTAACAAGAGATATTGCAGGGGTGATAAATAGGAGATTTGATAAAGAAATTCTAAAAGTTCCTGAGGTTTTAATTAGTGAAACAGGTATAAGAATCATGAGCTTACGGGATGGATTAAAGAAAATGAGCAAATCTGATATTTCGGATTTTGCCCGTATCAATTTAAAAGACGATAACGATCTTATTCATCAAAAAATAAAAAAAGCCAAAACCGATCATTTAAGCTTTGTTAGCTATGATAAAGAAACAAGACCGGAAATTAGTAATTTATTAGATATTTATAGAAGTTTATCCGAGGAAAGTTTAGAAAACATAATCAATAATTATCAGAACCAAGGTTTTTCAAAATTTAAAGAGGATTTAGCAGAAATTATTATTACAAATCTACAACCGATACGTGATAAATATTTAGAATTAATGAATGATAAAGAATATTTATTAAAAATACTACGCATTGGGGCAGAAAAAGCAAGAATTAGAGCCTCTGAAACGGTTAACGAAGTGAAAGAACAATTCGGATTTGTAATTTAATTTGCTTTAAGTATTTATTTTTGGTATATAGGAAAACATATGATTTTAACCTTTAGGTAAGTACGAAAACAATCACATATGAAGAATTTGAACGTGTTGAATTACGTTCCGGTATATTGTCAAAGTAGAAGTGTTGCCAAGAGCTAAAAAACCGGCTTTTAAAGTTTGGGTTGATTTTGGCATTGAAATTGGAGTTTTGCAGACTTCTGCACAAATAACAAAACATTATACTATTGAAAAATTAGTAGGCAAGTCTATTGTCGGCTGTATAAATTTAGGAGAAAAAAATATATCCGGTGTCTTGTCTCAATTCTTGTTAGTTGGCTTTTCCGATATTAATAATGATATATGTTTAGTTACAGTTGACCCTAAGGTACCCAATGGTCAAAAATTATGTTAATAAACTATTTAAACATTATAATATTAATTTTTACGATTTCCCTTGAAATATATAAGATTATTTGGTATGAATCTTCTTGGATAGGTGGCCGAGTGGTTTAAGGCACTAGTCTTGAAAACTGGCGTACGGGCAACCGTACCGTGGGTTCGAATCCCACCCTATCCGCCAGCTCAGTCTAGGGTATTATGCCCGTTTATTTCCTTTATAGTGTTTAGTATATTTATCTAGTAAAATCCTAATCATTTTTTGATAAGGGACATGGGCAGTAGCTGCCTGATCTTTAAAAAATGCCACGCTTTCTTTACTTATATTTCTTGCAGCAAAAAATAGCAAAAATTAAATCTTTTTAGAGATGTTCACAAAACCTAAGACAATATAAGGAATTTATATGAAAGAGGAGGGAATGAAAACTAATTATTTATTCGTAAGAAATTATAGGTTAAATAAATTAAAAGAACATAGTGTTTGTAAACTTAATTGGCTTTTTCTTCCCGGCGGTCCTGGCATGGGATCTAATTACTTGATTGATTTTGCATCAAAATTAGATTTACAAGGTTCATTATATGTAATAGTTGAGATTTAATCTTACATTTAGTAAAATTAAGATAATANNNAATGGAGGATTAGAGATGAATCTAAATCAAAAAA
>NZ_MXAX01000122.1:0-2032 GCF_019249195.1 Rickettsia sp. TH2014
ATGTAAGATTAAATCTCAACTATTACATAAATCAACTCTTTTTAGTCAATGCCTAAATTACTCAACATCTTCCTCTGCAGCTTCAACTTCTTGCACTTCCGGTACAAAATGTTTAAGCATGGATTCAATGCCGTTTTTTAAGGTAATAGTAGAACTCGGGCATCCAAGGCAAGCACCACGAAGTGCTAATTTAACTACACCGTTTTCAAAGCCTTTATATATTATGTCACCACCATCTTGTGCAACAGATGGTCGCACTCTAGTTTCAATAATCTCTACGATTTGCTTCTCTATTTCCGAAAGCCCATCAAGGTTATTATGTACATTATCTGCTTTTGTACTTTCTTCAAATACCGGAAATCCCGAAACAAAATGATCCATAATAACCATTAAAACTTCAGGCTTTATAACTTGCCAATTACTTTCAGCTTGCTTAGTCACCGTTATAAAATCACTACCAAAAAATACTGATTTCACATTATTAATATAAAATAGTGACTCTGCAAGTTTGCTTCTTCCTTTAATTTCAGCAATATCGCTAAAAAATACCGGCTGTTCACTACTTATTTCCTGCCCCGGGAAAAACTTTATTGCATCAGGGTTGGGAGTATCTTCAGTTTGAATAAACATAATTAAAGTACACTAATAAATTTGTTGATTATTATAAATCGATAGTACCGTTTTTACAATAGACTTCTTGCATAACTTGCTTCTAAGAGTAATTTGTGCGTCGATCCGGTACTCGCATCCTCACGTACTAAAGTGTACGCTGCAGTGGCAAGCACTCCCGTGTATCCTACAAATTCCTCCTTATTAGCTACGTTATGCAAGAAGTCTAATATATTTGTATTTATCTTGGATATTGTTGTATGGCACTGTTAACAAAATAATTTTAAAGCTATTTTGTTAACAGTACCATAGCAACTTTTTAATTTATCGTTGATTTTATTAAAATAAGTTATTATTTTAATATATTACTAACTACTGCTAGATTATTATGCCTAAAAAATTACTACAAGAAAAGGTGATATATATACTATTGATACTAAATTTATTTAAGAGCGTTATAAATAAGAACACTAGTGAAGCCTTTTGTTATATTTCACAATTTAATTTTCCTCTTTCTGACAATATAAAAACAATACGTTATTTTGCTATCGATGAAGATAAACCAAATAATGTTAGAATATTAAATAATGTTGGAACATCTCATAGTACCTTGTCTTTAATTGCGGTTATTAATAATGGTCTTGAAATGCTTAATTTATTAATAAATTTTGGATTTGATATAAATAGCCATAGTGGAATAAACTATATTACCCCTTTAGGGCTTGCGGCAGACAAAAGATATAAAGAGATAGTAAAATTGCTTTGTGAGCGAGATGATATTAAGGTTCAAAATGCATTATATTATGCGATTAGAGGAGAAAACAAAAGCATAGAAATAATAGATCTTTTAGTACAAAAAGGTGCAATCATTAAGCCAGAGCATATTGAATTGGCAATTAGTCATTCAAATTTAAGTGTATTTGAATATTTATTTGAGAAGAAATTACCGGATATTGAAAAAAATAATTTAAAACTTATCGGTTCATCACCGGCTATCTCATCCATTGATTATATATTAGGTGAAGCTTCAAAATATCAAAATACAGAGGTAATAAAATTTTTATTAAGTAGTGGATATAAACCTGAACAAAAATATATTGATGAATTTTTTGTATCAGCTGCAGACAATGGACGTCTAAAAACTTGTATTATACAAAAGCTAATATAGAAGAACATACACGACTAGAAGGTTTAAGCAAATACCAAAACTATCTTAAAGACAAATATCATGATTATTATAAAACTCATATAATATTTCTTTCCAAATTCTCTTATACGGACGAACCTGTGGAAATGTTCATGTTTGACAATGAATCGAATCTATTACTATTATCTATGAGTGGCACCCCCCCAAAAACAATCGACAAAAGGAGTAGAATTTTCTAGAAACAAAGGAGGAGATTCTATAAATGACAATATCAAA
>NZ_MXAX01000122.1:2079-2157 GCF_019249195.1 Rickettsia sp. TH2014
GGATGCCTGTAGCGTCTATACTGAGAGAGCACAAAATACCATCAGCGACATTTTATAAATGGAGATCAAAGTATGGTG
>NZ_MXAX01000123.1:0-1964 GCF_019249195.1 Rickettsia sp. TH2014
CATAAATGACCTCATATTTATTTATGGGTTGTTATTTTACCGGTAGATGCTCAAACTTTGGCGAGGACGAGCGTCTACCGGTTTTTTCTTTTCTGCAATAATTTCCTTATTTGTTCTCGATTACTACATCTCATATAACTAATATTATATAAGCTTAAAACTTAAGTCAAGGAGTATATACTATAAATATAGTATATATATGGTGTATTAATTACAACAGTACATTATTTATATATGTATATTATAGTATTTTTATTATATTATGTTATAATTAGTATGAGGTATATATCATGAATGATTTAGATATTCGTATGACTGCTGCTGATTCTGCTAAATTTTTAGGAGTATCACTACAGTTCATTCATAAACAACTAAAACTAAAGAAACTGGGGTCCTTCAAATCACAAAATAGAGTATATTTTGGTCACTCAACGGCAAAGGAACTTTTTAATATTCAATTTCCACAAAAAGTAATATCTTTCCAAATTGTCAAAGGGGGTACTGGCAAAACTTCTTTAACTCATGCCTTTGCAATTAGAGCTAATTTATATGGTGCTAGAGTTTTATGTGTTGATTTAGATCAACAGGGGAATCTTTCACAGGCATTTAATGTTGATGCTAAAAATAATCCCGTTATGATTGATATTATATGTAATAATGCAACACTTCATGATACTATTCAAACCGTTGCAGCTGGTTTAGATATTCTTCCAAGTAGAATAGAAAATGCTGTATTAGATAATTACTTAATACTAAATAAATATCCTTTAGATAGAGTATATAATGATTTGTTTGGAGAAATACGTCATAAATACGATTTAATTCTAATAGATTGCCCACCAGCGTTAGGACAATCAGTAACCGCTGCCACATTATCTTCAGATGTTGTAATTTGTCCAATTACTCCAGAACATTTTAGCTTATCCGGTTTAAAAATTTCTTATGAAGAAATTAAAACTATTAGCAAGAGATTTAAAAAACCAATTGATTTTAAAGTTGTTCTAAATAAATTTGATAATAGAACAGCTTTATCTTCTGAAGTATTATCAACCATATTAAATCACGATATTTTTAAAGATAAAGTTTTAAATACTTTTATCAGAAATTGTCAGGATTTTCCTAATAGCATGTATGCTAGTAGTAATATTTTTTCATCACTAAGAAATAGTGCAGCAAAAGAGGATATAGATCTCTTAACTCAGGAAATATTAGCACTTCAAAACAATACTAAATAATTAATATTATGCCTTTAATCTCAGAAATAGAAAAAAATAAAATCAAGAGTCCTTTTAAGAAACGTGCTTATCGTCCATGGGACGACACACCTAACACAGAATTGTCAAATCATAATAATACCGACAGTATTAACAAAAAATCCAAATCCACTGCTCTT
The DNA here is from genome assembly GCF_019249195.1 of Rickettsia sp. TH2014. Taxonomy (NCBI): domain Bacteria; kingdom Pseudomonadati; phylum Pseudomonadota; class Alphaproteobacteria; order Rickettsiales; family Rickettsiaceae; genus Rickettsia; species Rickettsia sp. TH2014. The sequence goes on from NZ_MXAX01000123.1 coordinate 1,394, forward strand.
AAAAAAAATGATAGTTTAATGAGTTTTTCAGAAGAAGGGCTAAAAAAAGAATTTAGACAAATGTTTGGAGCACAAAAAGTAATAATGCAGTTCTTGGTTAACAATATTGAAGATAAAGACTCTGAATATGCAATAACTAAAAGCATCACAATAGATGAATTCTCATCTGCATGCCAACTACCCAGTAATACTATTAAATCAACGTTACTAAAATTAAAGAATAAACACTTTTTTGTAACACATGAAAATAAGCCGGGACGGGGAGGGTATGCACGCTACAAATTCTTATTAGACACAGTTAATTTCTTTTCAAAATCATTTACTCAGAATAAAAAATAATGTGTGTTGATAAAAATTAAGACTTGACACTTCTAGGTTTAAGTAGTACTTATATATTTTATAATAACTTTAACTGTATATTATGACTAACAGAATACTAATATAATAAGGTAATGAGTTAAGAATCTATACCTTATTATATATAATGTACTTTGAAGACTTTCTGGGGAGATTGTCTGTTATTATTAGTACTACATATATCATAAAAAGTCAAGGGTTTTAGGTACTTAGC
>NZ_MXAX01000124.1:0-1034 GCF_019249195.1 Rickettsia sp. TH2014
AAAAGCAGTAGCCTTTGATCGTAAATCTGACGCTAGAAAAAAGATTATGTTAGGTGGTTTATTTGTTAAAGCTGGTCTTGATTATTTACATCCTGATAATGCTCATATTCTTTACGGAATGTTACTTGATTGTAAAGAACAATTAATCATTAATCCGAAGATTATAGATAAGTGGAAAAGTAAAGGTCGAGAATTATTAATCTCTAAATATTAAGTTTTAATTAACTGTAATTATATTATAAATCCTATGACATTACATACACTTTTTTTGGATGGTAACCTTAACTACAACGCTATAAAAGAGGCACTTGAAAATGGTTTTAATGTTAATCAGCAAGATCAAGATGGCGATACTCCTCTACACCTTTTAATGTCTCGTTATGATCATGAGCCAATAATAGATGTTTGTGTTTTATTATTAGAAAAAGGAGCAAATATAAACATAAGCAATATTGCGATTATTCTTTATTACTCACTTAATCATATCGATAATTGGTCTGAAAATGTTTTAGCAGAAATAATATGGTAAATAACACAAACACACTCCAATATAGTATAGATAAAAAATCTAAACCTCCCGCATCAGACTATTACGAATATTATATCATGGTTGTAGGTATACTTGGGCAATCTATGCATTACATACAAGCATATAAGATATTCTCAACTCAATCTGCTGAGGATATTTCATTAATGGCTTATCTTATATGCCTGTTTGTGCTTATTAACTGGTTAATCTACGGTTTTATTAAAAAAGCCAAAGCTCTTATTTATGCTGAGGTGCTGGGTATAATCGGCTGCACTACTATTATTATAGGTGCTTATATTTATAACTAGTAACATGACAGTTTCTTATTGGACTAAAGATCATAAATATTATAGATTAACTACTCAAGCTAATTTATTTGGTACTACTGATCTTATATGTAGCTGGGGTTCTTTGTACTCTAATAAAGGTAATTATGAAGTTATCCACTGTAACTCCCAACATGATATGGATAAGAATATTAAACGTATCGCTAGGATAAGGAAAT
>NZ_MXAX01000125.1:0-2340 GCF_019249195.1 Rickettsia sp. TH2014
ATCAAGCAGTATCTCACATCATTTGCAAATGATAATCCTGATTTAAAAACAAATATTGATCAGTATTTAGTAGCTGTGAATGATTATAGTAATCAGGACTTAGAGAAGCTAATACTAGATTTTGCAGAAGGGCAAAAGGTAGTAAAAGAAATGGAGCTACATGAGGCAGAAAGCGTGCTTGCACCTTATATGAGTTGCGGCATGGAAGCTCGTCAAGAAGCTATGGCACTTGAAGGAATAGATGATGAAGTACAAAATCATGAGGTTTTGGCGTGATATACTTCAAAAAAGTAGCACTAAAGAAAAAATATTTCACATGGTAATCTATTATTGATCGTAATAGTAGATTACTACAAGTATCATTTATAACAAATCAAAAAATATCATCATGTCTTTTACAATACAAGAACAATTATTTCGTGCTGCTATCACTGGTAATGCACAGGATATGTCTAATTTACTATTACAGAAACCAGAATTAAATATTCATAATAATACTGGTATGTCTCTTTTATATGCAGCCGCAACATATCAACGAGAAGAGGTTGTATCTCAATTATTAGCAGCAGGAGCGGACTCTAATATTCAGAACTGGACAGGAACATGTTCATTACATACAGCAGTCATAAAAAATAGTAATAGAATATTAGAAGATCTACTAAAATATGGCGCTAATATCAATCAGCAAGATAGATATGGTATGACACCTTTACATATGGTAGCGACACGCAGAGGGCTAGAACGTATAAAATTTTTGTTAGATCATGGCGCTGATGTTAATAAAGTTAATAATCAAGGTGAAACTGTGCTACTAATTACAGCAGAGTGTCAGGATGATCAGATAGTAAAATATCTAGTAGAACACCAGGAGCAATACGGAGTATTAACAAATCATGTAGATATAGAAAACACTTCCATTATGCATTATTACAATGATAATCCTAAGATGCAAAGATTTTTATTTGAGAACGGAGTAGTGCCAAGTAGTGCGACGGATGTGAATAATCTTCAGAATATTACACATGATGCTCAATCAGTACATGCAACTCCTGCAGTTAAGCAGATGAAGTTCTATATACAGGAGCTTAAGAATACATTTAGTAATCAAGATATACGGGAATTAACTAATGAGTTTAATCTAAGTAAGGAATTAAAGCAGTTATTTAACTTTGGAGCAAATAGTAAAAATATTGAGTTGCTCAGTCTACCAAAATCCGAAAAAGAAGATTTATTTAAACCAATATTTGATAATACACAGGATAATCAAACAAAGGAACATTATCAGGCATTACTTGAAAGTAATAATGCTGATTTTGCAAAAGAAATAATTTCTAAGTCTGTAGTTGCTTTAGACAAATGGTTAGAGCGGGATGCTCAAGGGAACTATAAACATGGTAAAGCTTTGGCTACTATGCAATATGATTATAGTAATGATGAGCATGGCAAGGTAACGTTACCTGAAACATTATCCATGATTAGGTGGCTAATTGATCAAAATCCAACGTTAGAGGAAAAAAAAGAGTTACTTGCTACTTTCTGTGATATAAATAGACATTTAGTACAATCTAATCTTTCTCAAATCCGAGCCTATTATCCGAAGATTAAAGAGCAAGATTTTGTAAACAAGACATCAGTACATCAGTTATTATCACAATTAGATGATCAGACAGTTAGTACTCTATACAATGTAGTCAGTAATGAAGATATAGAGACTGTATTGAAAGAACAAAAGCTCTTTACATTAGCTAAAGGCATATATGTAGCATCTATAGCGTATGGAGAGGATAGAGAGGCATGCTTCGGCGGGGCTATGCAGCAGATAGTGGCAACTGTTGGTGAAATAAGCCCTACCATTATGAATAAATATACTGAGTATTTAGATGAAGAGAATAAGCGTAACGCTAATCAAGTAAATATAGATGGTAATAATGTGCTGTCTGTAGTGGAGGTTATGTCAGATACTTTAATTGGGCAAGTGCAAGATAAGCCTGATGTGGCATTGATGTTATCGGAGGCTACTTTAAGAGTAAAAGAATCACTTGAATCTATACCAATCTTAGATCCTAATAGTATTACATTAGAGCAACAGAAGTTATTATCACCAGTACATAGAGCATTTTTAAGTGATGTTAAGAAAGCACTGCCTAATTATGCCAGAGATATACCAACACGCGAAGAATTGGTACTTGTAGTAAGCTCACTAGATCAAAGTCCTAAGTTACAGCAATGGTCATTGTCTTATGAAGAACCTACACAAAATAAACGTAAGAGCGATGAGCAGGTACCACAGACAAGTAAAAAATTAAAAACAGATAATTTATCAGCTGTTGAAAGACTTAA
>NZ_MXAX01000126.1:0-4599 GCF_019249195.1 Rickettsia sp. TH2014
TAAACTGCAATACGGAGGCACGACCCTGCTGGGTAATATTGGATCGTCATTGCGAGCAGGCATTATTGCGTGAATAATTTTATGTCATTCTTAGCAACGGCGGGAATCCAGCATAAAGCGAGATAAATCGAGCTTTTAATTTTAAAAACGTATTGTGTAGAACCTTTAAATTACTGGATTCCCGCTTTCGCGGGAATGACATAAAACGCGTTTTTCGATCCAAGCAAGCAGCTTCTCTAAACATTCTCTTTGAACCAATCAAAAGCTTTTTTAAAGAAGCTGCTATTTTCCTCAAGTCTAATATGAGCGAATTCTTTTTGCTGCTTTAGAGCATGAATTTTTAGCATTCCTATAGTTGCTGAATACATAGCCGGATTATAATCTTCTGTAAAACCGGCAATAATCTCCGGTTTACCGATTCTACTCTGTTTTTCAAAAATTTTATTTGAAAGCTCTGTAAGTCCTCTAAGCTGAGACCCACCGCCGGTAATTACAACTCTAAAAACTTCAACCTGCCCTTTTGTTGCTTTATCATATTCGGCTTTTACCATTGATAATATTTCTTCGACTCTTGCTCTTATTACCTCGGCTAATTTATAAATTGTTACAGAAGTATTTAAATTATGATGAGTATCAACATGAAAATCATCCATATTTATAATACTATCTTTCTCAAATAAAGGTATAATTGCATTACCGTATAAAATTTTTAATTTCTCTGCCGTAACAAGATCAATACCAAAGACTTTAGCAATATCCGAACTAATATGAAAACTACCTATATTTACATGCCCTGTATATATTAATTTACCGGCAAAAAAAATGCCGAAAGAGGTAGTTTTATCGCCCATATCTATAATAAGCGAGCCTAGATTTTTTTCATCATTCGTAAGACAGCTAATAGCAGAAGCATAAATTGCTAGAGTGATATTTGTGACTTCAACATGACATTTAGCGAAGCATTGTACAATATTTGATAACATATTTGAACTAGCTGCAATAATATGTAATTCACAACTAAGCTCTCTACCATACATACCTATAGGATTCTCGACTGAATTATTATCAAGAGTAAACTCAAGAGGAAAATAATGAATAATTTCTTGGTTTTTAACTTTAAACTCAAGTAATGCTTTTTGTAGTAACTTTTTAATATCCTGCTGCGTTACGGTTTGCCCGTTAACTTTAATGGTATAATTAATATAATAAGATTTAGTGTCGGCACCTGATAACGATAATATAACTTTTTTTATATTTTTACCGCAATCTTTTTCAAGTGCATAAATTGCCGAAACAATGCTAGTTTCAGCATTTTTTAAATCTGATATAACTCCTGATTTAATACCTTTAGAATGATGCAAATTTTGGCTAGCTACTTTAATTTCACCTTTTTTACTAATATAGGCAGCAATTACGGCAATCTTACTACTGCCGAAATCAAGTGTCACAAAATTTGATATTTTCTCTTTCATTTTTTTACGTTTGTTATTCCAAAAACTTCATTGCGAGAAGAATTACAAAGTAATTCGACGAAGCGATCTCAGGATGCTTGACAAGATTGCCGCGTCGGAACTACGTTTCTCCTCGCAATGACGATTCTCAATACTTCTCAATATAATACCTATTCTTATCCCTTAAATCCAAAGCCTTATAATTTTGGTTAAATAGCTTGTTTGCTTTATTTAGTGCATCGACATATTTTAATGCTTCTTCAAACTCTTTTTCAGGTAACTTAATAATTATATTACCTTTAAGATTTAAATCCCACCTTCTATCTCCGAGTCTTACGGCAGCTGAAGTTTTATTCATTAATGCCGGATATTTCTGTAGCTCTAGTACTAATTTACCTGCGTAGATATTTGCCCCTTCCCCTACAACATGTAATAAATGAGGAAAGGGCTGAATATTTTTACTAATTTCATAACCTTCTTCATCGACTAAGAAAAGCTGTTTATTAATTTGCCAAATAGCAATAGGTTCTCTTTCAAATAATTTTATATATACCGTATTTGGTAATCTTCTACTGACATATACTTCTTTGATCCATTTATTTTTCTTTAAATTATTTCTAATTTCGTCTAATTTAAGAGCAAAAATAGGACTGCCCTTATTCGCATTTAAAACCTTTAATATTGTAGGCTCATCGACATTTTGCTGTCCTTCAATGATAACATTCTCAAGTTTAAACCCAAGTTTTGTTGTTGTTTGATATATATTTGTTGTTAAGTAGGTTTTTATGCGGGCAAAATATTTTGTAAAAACAAATAGACATACAAAGATAATTAAAGCAATCTTAAGCCCTAATATTGCTTTTTTGTAAATTAGTCCTAATTTTCGGCGTAATGAGATATTATTAGTTTTTTTTGTTTGTTTTTTTTTATTTGAGCTTGTTTTTTTTCTCATGATTCAAAGCTTGCCGTCTTTATAATTTCTTCAATTAAGTTAGTAAAATTTATCCCTGCATAAACTGCAATTTCCGGCACTATTGATAAAGGCGTCATACCTGGGTGAGTGTTTATCTCCAAAGCATACAATTTGTTTGTCTGCTCTTCTAAAATAAATTCTGCTCTAGCAGGACCATTACAATTCATTGTTTTATAAATTTTTTCTGATTCTACAAGTAATTTTTCATATAAATTAGTAGGTAGCGGAGCAGGACAAAGATGCTCAGCAAATCCTTCGGTATATTTAGTTTCATAATCATAGAAACGATTCTTTAGTAATTTAATTTCTAAAGCCCCAAGAGCTTTGCCGTTTAATACCGCTACTTGCAACTCTCGTCCTTTTATATATTGCTCTATTATCACCTGATCACCGTAAGGGAAATTATAATCGACAAAGTTAAAATCATCTTCCTCAAATATCACCTCAACACCAATACTTGAACCTTGCGTAAGAGGCTTAATTACATATGGTCGTTTCATAGGATCATTCTTTATATTATCGCTTTTATTTACAACGATACTTTCAGCCATATTAATATTATTCGTTAAAAACCAGCTCCTAGAATGTATTTTATCGAATGCTAAAGCTGAAGATAACACGCCGCTATGAGTATAAGGAATCCGCATTATATTAAGTAATCCAGGTAAGCAGCCATCTTCACCATATGTACCGTGTAGGCAGTTAAAAACAATATCAGGTTTTATTTCCTGTAATTTTGTAGCAATATCCGCCCCCATATCAACAAAGGTTACTTTATATCCTCGTTCAATTAAGGCTTTACTAACCCCTTCAGCCGACACTAAAGATACCTCGCGCTCGGCAGACATACCGCCCGCTACTAACGCTATATGTTTTTTACCGGTCGTACTTAATATTTTGACTTCAGAATGTTCCACCCAATGAGTTTGATATTTATTCATGTTTTTTACTTTTTTTAAGGGGTAACGTCATTGCGAGAAGAAACTGCAAGTTTCGACGAAGCAATCTCAGCATACTTGACCAGATTGCCGCGTCGATGCTACGCATCTCCTCGCAATGACGATTTTTAAACATACCTACCCAAACGTTTTATTTCCCACTCTAACTTAACCCCACTATCTTCAAATACTTTCTGTCGGACGAAATCACCTAAATCTTCTAAATCCTTAGCGGTAGCATCACCATTATTTATCATAAAATTACAATGAAGTTCTGACATCGAAGCACCGCCTATTCTATAGCCTCTAAGTCCTGCTTTGTCAATAAGTTCCCAAGATTTAAGCCCCTCAGGATTTGCAAAAGTACTACCGCCTGTACGCTCTTTAATAGGCTGCGTAGCTGATCTTGCGTTATTTATTTCATTCGTCCGTAATAATATATTTTCACTATCGCCTTTATTTACTTTAAAAACGGCTTTGAGAATAATTAAATCCTTTGGTAAATTATTACTGCGATATTTAAAACCGATTTCTTCATTTGTGAATGTTAAAAAGTTTCCTGCAAAATCAATCGCTTCAATCTTCACTATAATATCTTTAAATTCAGAGCCATAAGCACCGGCATTCATAACAACGCCGCCACCGATAGTACCAGGAATACCTACTAAAAACTCAAAACCGGAAATAGCATTTGCTTGACAAAATTTTGCTAAATTATAATTAAGGCAGCTACTACCTACTATTAGATGATCATCTATAAACTCAATATTACTAAAATTCTGACCGAGCTTTATTGTAACTCCTTCTATCCCCCCGTCTCTTATAATAATATTTGAGCCTGCACCAAAAGTAGTTATAGGTAATTTTTGCTTATTTTGTATTAAGAAACTTGCTAAATCTTCGCTATCAAAAGGTTTAAAGAAAATTTCGGCATTACTGCCTACTTTAAACCATGTCAGATGTTTTAAATTATAATCTTTTTTATACTCGCCTTTTACTATCGGTAAAATTAACATATTTTTACTGTCATCTTTTTTCTTTTGTGACGTTGTTGCATGGACATCAAGTCGTCATTGCGAGAAGCGAAGCGACGCGGCAATCTCAAGAGTTTTGTACTGCTTCATGAGATTGCCGCGTCGAGGCTTTGCCTATCCTCGCAAGGCGTTGCCCGCGTGAACCAACTTCACCTCTGTCATCCCGTGGCTTAACCACGGGATCCAGTTAAAATACTAAAATT
>NZ_MXAX01000127.1:0-10457 GCF_019249195.1 Rickettsia sp. TH2014
AAGATTAAATCTCAACTATTACATATTATTTGACTTGCAAATTCCTAACTCTACTAGTAATGATTGTTATAAATTATCAGGTACTGAAAGTATAACATTAGCTGAAATTGAATGTTATTAACTCTAAATTGACCCGAATTATGGATAAATCTTTATCCATAATGCGGTAAGTAATATTTCTTTTTTATATCAAGTTATGATATCAATTTGTGAAGCATCGGATCCTAATGTATAAGTTTCCATGTCTATATCGGTATTTGTGGATACTAATTGCTCTATGTTAGAAAGCCATAGATCAAAATTACTTTTCCATGTATCATATATGATTGGCTTGTTTTTCATACTAATACATAGGATATGCTCATCCTCGTGCTTAACATTAGTTATTTCAAACTTAGTATTTGGCAATACTACTATTTCCTTTTCTCCATCGTTTAATATAGAAGAAATATCAGCACCTACTAGAGAGGAATTCATTTCAATTTCATATTCAATATTAATTTGATGCGGTTTTAATTCATCTGACATATGATTATTAATAATACTCTGCTCAGAAGTTGTAGACATAAACCGCTCTGTAGAATATTCATTTCCTATGTTAAATATACCCACCTCTGATTTCTCTCTTGTTTCTCCACGGCAAATAGTAAGATTTTCAACTTGTCCTTGACTCATTTGGTATTGATCATTAGTTAGTATTACTAAAGCACGTTGCATTTCATAGGATTCTTTTGTTTTATCATACAACCTCATATAGCCGGTTTCTTTGAAATCTTTCAATGCAAAAAATTCTCTAAAAGTTATATTGTTATTATCATCTAATACTGCTTCATTGTAAGCATCGACATATTCTTCAAGTTCTACTCCATCTTGTTTTTTTAATTCTTCAAGTTCATTTAAGGAGTAGATTTCTTTCAATATCTCTTCTGCTGTTTCGTAATCTATTTCATCGTCATTATACATAATGCTTCACACCTCCGTTCATTAGATTTTTATTGTATCTAACTTACTTATTTATCAAAGTTAGAAAGGTGGTTATAACAAAGTAATAGACTAGGCTCAAAAAAAATTAATGAAAATTATAAGTTATGCAATAATTTAGTTTTCGTACGCAGAGCTTAATCAATCATCTTTATCCTTAGCTCTTCCTTTTCTCTAGCTATTTTCACGGTATTGCCGCTACTTACTTCACCTGCTAAAATCATTTTAGCTAAATTATTTTGTATTTCCCGCTGGATAAGGCGTTTTAAGGGTCTTGCTCCAAAGTTTGGGTCATAACCTTTTTCGGCCAAGTAATTTAAGGCAGATTCATCAAATTCAAGAGTAATATTTTGTTGTAGCAAAATTTTCTTTAAACTTTCTAGCTGAATTTTAACTATGTCGTGGATATTATCACGATTTAGGCGATGGAATAATATAATTTCGTCTAGCCTATTTAAAAACTCAGGCTTAAATACTGCTTTTACATATTCCATAACCTCATCTTTTACTTTATATGTATCTTCGTCCTCTTTCTGATTAACGAGTATCTCAGCACCTAAATTAGAAGTTAAAACTATAATAGTATTTTTAAAATCAACTGTGATACCCTGACTATCGGTTAATCTTCCCTCATCAAGTATTTGCAGCATAATATTAAATATGTCGGGATGGGCTTTTTCAACTTCGTCAAATAATATTACCTGATAAGGACGGCGTCTTACGCTTTCCGTTAACACTCCGCCTTGATCATATCCGATATAGCCGGGAGGGGCTCCTATTAAACGAGAAATAACATGCTTCTCCATATATTCCGACATATCTATACGAAGTATCGCATTACGGTCATCAAAAAGAAAACCGGCTAAGGCTTTGGCAAGCTCGGTTTTACCTACTCCTGTAGGTCCTAAGAATAAGAAGGAACCAAGCGGGCGGTTAATATCCTGAATACCTGCGCGTGATCTTCTAACTGCATCACTAACGCCTTTAATTGCTTCATCTTGTCCTATAACCGATTCACATAATTTCTGCTCCATTACAAGCAAACGCTCACGTTCACTTGATAGCATAGTATCAATCGGAATACCAGTAATACGAGAGATAATACTTGCTATATCACTTTCCGATACAATTTCTTTTAATAGCCCTTTATTATCCATACTTTCGGCTTCCTGAATCTTTTTCATAATCTCAGGTATAATTCCGTATTTTAGCTCACTAGCTTTAGCGAGATTAGCGTCACGCTCGGCACGCTCTAGATCGATTCTTGCTCGTTCTAACTCTTCTTTAAGTTTTTGAGCTTGCTGTAGTTTAGACTTTTCTGCTTGCCATTTAGCGTTCATATCATATGATTTAGATTCTAACTTTTCGAGTTCCTCAGTTAAATGGGTAATTTTCTTTTTAGAATGCTCGTCATTTTCTTTCTTTAAAGCTGCCAGTTCTATTTTTATCTGAATAATACGGCGATCTAGCTCGTCAAGCTCTTCCGGTTTACTTGACAACTCAATTTTCATACGGCTACAAGCTTCATCAATCAAATCAATAGCTTTATCAGGTAAATAACGATCAGTAATATAACGGTTTGATAGCGTCGCTGCTGCAACTATTGCACTATCGGAAATTCGCACGGCATGATGCAGCTCGTATTTTTCTTTAATTCCTCTAAGTATTGATATAGTATCTTCTACGCTTGGTTCACCTACATAAACAGGTTGGAAACGACGAGCGAGTGCTGCATCCTTCTCGATATATTTACGATATTCGTCTAAAGTAGTAGCTCCGATGCAATGTAGCTCACCACGAGCAAGCATCGGCTTTAGTAAATTTGAGGCATCCATAGCACCGTCGGTTTTCCCCGTACCGACCAATAAATGCAATTCATCAATAAATAAGATAATTTCACCGCTTGACTCCTTGATTTCACCAAGTACTGCTTTAAGACGCTCCTCAAATTCGCCTCGATATTTAGCTCCTGCTATTAATGCTCCCATATCAAGCTCAATAATACGGCAGTTCATAAGTGACTCAGGTACGTCCTTACTAAATATACGTTGTGCAAGCCCCTCTATTATAGCAGTTTTACCGACTCCTGGTTCACCGATCAACACAGGGTTGTTTTTCATGCGGCGTGATAACACCTGCACGGTTCTTCGTATTTCTTCATCGCGCCCGATTATCGGGTCAAGCTTACCGCTTTCGGCAAGCTCTGTTACGTCCCTGCCGTATTTCTTTAGAACATCGTAACTATTTTCTGCTGATTCGGTATCTGCTTTTTTGCCTTTACGGAACTGTAAAATAGCTACTGCTAATTTTTTACTATTAATTCCATGGTTCGTTAAAATTTTACCGGCTATAGTATTATCATAAGTTAATGCTTCAAATATACGCTCTATGGTTACAAAGCTATCCCCTCTGTCTTTAGCAATGCTACTAGCTTTTTCTAAAACTTTAAGAGCTTCAGCAGAAGAATAAATTTGCCCCCCACCCTCAACCTGAACTTTTGGAATTTTATTTAGTTCTAGCTGAACTTGATCTTTTAATAAGTTTATATTGCTACCGGTATTATTAATAAGGGTTTGAATTATACCTGTTTCTTCACTGAAAAGACTAGATAATAAATGCAAAGGTAATACTTGCTGATGATCGTTTTTAGCAGCAATCGATTGGCTACTAGCTATCACTGATTTAGCATGTGCAGTAAATTTATCAATATTCATATAAATAACATATTTTAATTAATAAAGTTAAATATTCTTAACTAGACTATTTTTATATAATAATTTTTAATTAAAATAACAAGAGATGAACAACTACATATAGAATTTTATAATGCTTTCATCATTAAAAAAACAATTTGATAACGATAAGGCGTTTTTATTAAATCGTACAAAAGAATTTTTAACTACATCCGGAGTAGGCGTTCCTTTAGAAACAAATAGAGCTAAAATTGAAGAAGCTGTTGAAAAAGGCAGCTTTACCGAGGCATTACAGGGTTTAGAAATTTTACGTCATGAGAGAACCGGTATAAAGCTTACTAAAATTGAAGAAAAAAATAGCGAAACTTCAATATTAAAACGTGACGGTCGCAACAACCCTAATGAAAAAATTGTTTTAGGCACTGAAGCTTTTGAAATGCAATATTTAAACGCTATCAGAGGAGCGATAGACATAGCAAAGACCGAAAATAAACCTGAGCTTGTGCTGAAATTAAATAAAGAAGCAGTAAAATTTATTAATAGTTTTAATGCTTTGAATATGGAAAAATCACAAGAAAATATCTCAAAAAATATGCAAACTGAGATTGACAATGTTGCTGAATTGCTAGGAACACATGGTATAAAAAATGCTCATAAAAAATTAAATGTTGCTAAAGATTTTCAAAATTTCAATGATGAGCATTGTGATATAGTAACTTTGTCAAAAGTCACCAATGATGAGGGAAAAGAGCATATTGTAGTCGAAGCGGAAGTAGCTTTTAAAGGCTTGACAGAAGAACAAAAGCAAGAATATCAAAATAGAGAAGGTAAAAACTGGTATAATGTAATGCCTGAATGGAAGAGGAAGCTTGTTGATCAGTACGCTGATGCAATTAAAAACGGTAAGCATGTTATCCCAACCCAGTTACGACAAATCGTTGGCATGAGAAATGCCTTTGAGAAAATTGGGGCAATAACCGATAAAGGCAGTAAAAATTTTGAAACATTGCTTACATCTAAACATGCAGGTACATTAGCCTCGGTTTCAAATGATATAGATTCTAGACAAAAAATTACCGACTTAAATGCACGCCAAGCCCAAGAATGGCTTGAAGACGGCGTTACTATTCATACCAATACATTAAACTCAGGTCCTATAGGAGCTAGCAATGATCCCACAATTGTTGATCAGACAAAAAAATCTATGGAAAATGTCGGTGGGAAAAATACTAATACTCCTCTTAATTTATTTAGGCTTATAGGAGTAACAAATAATTTTTCAGGAGTGAGTGACACTTTAAACAAAATAGCAGAAAATTTACCAACTGAAAAAGGAATTGATGAATTAAAAGCACATATTAAACCTAGAAGCAATTTTGAACGTTTTTTTAGGATAAATAAACCTAAAGGAAATGCAGTAGAAATAATTAACAATGCAAATTTAACGAATCAGGAAAAAGAATTATTAAAAAAATCTGTAACATTAAGAAAAAATATTGAGCAAGCAGATATTCCTTTTAGAGTATCTTTCGAGAAAAACTTCCTTTTATATCGTTTGATAAAGAAAATATTAATCTAAATATATCAGATGCCTTAAGTAATTTAACAGAAAAAATAAGACAAAATAAACAAGAAAATAAAACCACTAGTTTAATAAATTTACCTCAGGAAGAAATATTAACAATGTGTGCTAGCGATAAAGATAGAGAAGGACTTAATGAACATAATAAAATATCTCAAGCATTATCAAAATATACCGGTGTAAAAATAACAGACATCGATATACAATTACTTAAAAACGGTCATATTGCTCAACAAGAAGGTAGTATTTATACAGGCGGCGCAACTATCGGCTGTTATGGAACAAAAAGCGAAAATAAAGCGGGTATTCCAAAAAGTAGAAAAGAAACACTTGCTGGTATAATGGAGGTAACGGCTAAAACAAATAAAATTGAAGATAAAAAAAGATGGATAAAAGATAGATGCAGAATATGAAAAAAAATCATCCTAAAGAATCTATCGTAATACACAGTGATAAGAAAGTTGTTGAACCGTTAACTAAATCGGTGTCCAACTTAAACCAAGTATAACCCCACCGGTTAAATTTAATAAAAGTCAAAATATAGGTATGGAGAAATAATGTCAGAAATTGCAATTGTAACAGGCGGTACTAGAGGAATAGGTAAGGCTACCGCTTTAGAATTAAAAAATAAGGGTCTTACGGTAGTTGCTAATTTTTTCAGTAATTACGACGCTGCTAAAGAAATGGAAGAAAAATACGGTATCAAAACTAAATGCTGGAATGTTGCGGATTTTGAAGAATGCAGGCAAGCAGTAAAGGAAATTGAAGAGGAATTTAAAAAACCGGTAAGTATTCTTGTTAACAATGCAGGTATTACCAAAGATAAAATGCTACATAGAATGGGTCATCAAGATTGGAATGACGTCATTAACGTTAATCTCAATTCTTGCTTTAATATGTCTAGCAGCGTAATGGAGCAGATGCGAAACCAAGATTATGGTCGTATAGTAAATATCAGTTCAATTAATGCTCAAGCAGGGCAGGTTGGGCAAACTAATTACTCTGCCGCTAAAGCCGGAATCATCGGTTTTACTAAGGCTCTTGCTCGTGAAACTGCTTCTAAAAATATCACCGTTAACTGTATAGCTCCAGGGTATATTGCAACCGAAATGGTAGGAGTAGTACCCGAAGACGTACTTGCTAAAATCGTTAATAGTATCCCCAAAAAAAGACTAGGACAGCCTGAAGAAATAGCTAGAGCCGTGGCATTTTTAGTTGATGAAAATGCCGGCTTTATAACAGGCGAGACTATTTCCATTAATGGCGGCCATAACATGATTTAAACAAATATAACTATTAATAGATAGGATATGATAAAACAAATATTGAAAGATATTAAGACACTATGTAAAAGTTGTAATTATGAAGGAGCATTTAATAAATTAGCAGAAATTAAAAGATTAGTCGGATATATACAATACTATCACTATGGAAATGGTATAATCTATACTTCCCAAGCAAAAACTAATAATGATATAACAGAAAAGCAACAGCTTTACTTTAAGGCAGAAATTTCATTTCGTAAAACAGCTCAATACAAATCTGTCCCTAAAAATACTTATTTTTTATTAGACAAAATTCTTTGTAAAGTAGGTAAATTCAAGGAAGTTAAGATTGTACTCGGACAATATACACCTTCCCAAAAGAACCAGAAAGAATTTCAAGAAATTCTTAGTCAAATACCCCAAGAACCTAATAAAACTACTAATTCACCGCTGCTACCGAGAGAAAATGATTTATCTAAAAGTCAATTAATTTTGGTTAATAATAGCGATTATGTAACGAGACAAGAACATAATGAATTAAAAAGCTCTATGCTTGAACTTCGTCAAGATGTTACAGAAATAAAGCTAACTATTGCAGACATAAAAAAATGTTAGTAGACGCAAATATCCCGCTTACTATAACTATAAACAACCAAATTAACGGATTGAAAGACATTAATCCTAGATTAGAAGAATATTATAAATATTTTAATACGGCTTTACACAATGTATTTATTGCTGCTAGTGCCGTAAGCAGTGGCTTAGTAGTTCCTGATGCTGGGCATTTGGAACGAGTTGGACCTATGTATTGGGCAAAAATATTTTGTTATACTGCTGATGTAGGATCAGCTGGGTTTTTACATCCTATTTTCAATGCTATAATAGCAGTCCTTCATGATGCAGGTGATAATATGTTTAACTCTAAGGAAGAAGTAAAGTTAGTAGATGTACTTACTAAATTTTGTAAAATGTTTAATAAGCAAAAGGATATGACCGTACCTATAGGTCAAGAACTACAGAGATTAGCTTTATTTTTTGCTAATTTAAGGAGCGCAGAAATCACAAAAAATAATGAGACGGAGTTCAGCAATTTCTTTACGGATAAACTGCCGATGCAAAATAAATTTTTTCGTTATGATACCAATAATACCAAAGAAATGAATAGTAAACCTATGGAAAAAGTAGCACTTCAAGATGCTATTTCTTTGATTAGTTATATGCATAAGAATGCAGAGGATATATTAAAGAGTAAAGAACCGTTTTTAACACGAATTTTAACTACTGTAGAAAAGAAGTTTCACAAATCATGGGATGATATAAAGAAAACTACTCCCGGTAACGTAGAATATGATTTATGGCAAATAGAAAAGCAATTACCTGAATCTGAAATAATAACCGAGAAAGCAAAAACTGGACAGTTAACAAGTATAAATATACCTTACTTTTTATTTGATTTCTCAAAATCATATTTTCCGATGATTTCTTTATCGGGCATCAGAAGAGGAATTGAAGCTTTTTTTAATAAAGAATATTCTGAAGATAAACTTACGACAGTAGAGCAAGGCTGCTTCTTCTTATTCTTGGCATATAAAATATTTAGACACGGTAATGAGGCGTGCCTCAAATATTTTGGTGATAATGATAAATATAAGGAGCTGATAAAACAAGTTTTCAAGGATTATCCTCATTTATTTTTTAGAGAAGAGGCAATTAACATCTGTATTAAAAATGAAACTGATAGCAAAAAAGCATTAGATGCAATAAAGTTAGGGTCATCGGATAAATTTTTTGTAGATTGCTTTCAAAAAGTATTTCCTAATTTAAATTTTGTTAAAGTTATGGTAAAACTTGAACCTAAACCGTAATTTGAACAGGGACCTGTGTTTGAATTTGACGCAATAGAGGTATTATTTTTAGATATAGATGAAAATGGTGCTATAACGATAGTAGGTGATGTTAAACAATAAATTTATTTAAAAAATGACCAGCATATACTACATTCTTGACAATGTTCCTGCTATTTATAAGCAGGACATGGAAATAGAGTATGAGCATTTGGCTATGCAATTAATTAAGTCTGGTAAATTACGGATAGATACCGATGATTGCTGCAATTTTGCAAGATTTACCGAGCCTGCTCTTAATATAAGCTTAATGGTTAGTAAAGAAGAACTAACAAGCCCGCATTTAATCCCTGAAACTACCAAGCTTTTTCAAAATTTATATAGAAACTCTGCTTCAGATCAGAAAATAAAATCAATCTTTGATAACTTAAAAAAACAAATACAAAAGCTACAACCGGTTAAGAAAGAAGTAACTGAAATGCTGGCACGTCTTTTTGTTCAGTCGGCTCATCCGATTGTAATAAGGTGGCTTCTTCTTAATAAGACGGAAGTATTTCTTACCTATTCGCATAATATCGGCGATATGATGGATATGGTTAGCTGGCAACGAGTAGGCGGTAATAGCGGTATGCAAAGCACTAACGGCAAGGATGTAGCTATTTTTGTTTCATGCGGCGGCAATCCTTTTGCTGAAAACAATAAAGATTATCCTATGTACGGTAATGGCTGGCCTGCCGTTGCTAGGCTTCAGATTATCGCAGCCCAAGAGCTTGGGCATTTTGCCGATATAAAAAGAGATGATAAAGGCAGACAAATAACTCGCCATTCGGCTAATCTTTCCGGTACTAAAGCTACCGATAAAGTACGAATTGCTAGAAAAAATGATATAATACATTGTCATAATTTGCTTAGTAAACTCCTTAAAGCGGGTATGAAAAAGCAATTAGATTATGAAACGAAACTTAAATTTTATAATGCAAACAAGGTTAGTGGCTTAAAAGTTTATGCTATAAAATTCATGATTTTAATATATAAATTTCGGCTTTTAAATTATAGCAGTAGAAATAACCTAATATTTGTAAAAAAATTTAAAACCGATAAATATATGGCATTAATGATTGAGGCTATGTTTAAAGATATGCAAGCTAATTTATCGCCAAACGCTGAAGTGTATAAAAATAAAAACCCTGAAATTGAAGAAGCTGTAGCCTGTATTGAGGCACTCGCTAGAGTACCGCAACAAGCCGTAAAATGGGGATATTTAACTACCAAAGAAACTATGCACGACCTTTATAAAATATATTATAACGAGGTTATACCTTCTTTAATTACTAGCTATAATGTTGTCACCGGTGAAAATTATAAACGTGATTTTAAAAAACCAAAAAACGGCTTCTTTTCTAAAACCAATATCTTCAGGAATAAGAAGCTAGTATTAAAACCAGTTAGAGAATTGTAAGTATACTGATGTGAAATGAAAAGTAGTATACGAAGGTCAACTTCAAAAAGAGCAAGGAATTCACAAAGCGAGAAGCGGCAGCAGTTACTTAATACGTGAGTACCGCAGCTCTTGTAGGATGACATAGCCAATTTTTGAAGTTGACCTAGTATATATTGCTTTTTTAAGAATTTAGTATTAAATTTAATATAAAATTATATATAAAAAATGATATGACAAGCTTATCTATTACTCTACCCGATAATATAGCTAAAGCTAGTAATGAAATTGCTAAAAAGCTAGGATTATCTAGAACAGCCTTTATTCGTCAAGCCATTGTACATGAACTCGATAATCTACAGTTTCAATTTGAACAAAACGATATTATAAAAAGCTTTAATGCAATGAAAAAATCTAAAAAATATCTAGAAGAAATGACAGAAATCACTGAAAACTTAAATTCAGAATTACTAAAAGAAAAGGGGAAATGGTGGAGCAAAAAGAAATATTAACACGGGGCGGTATTTATTTGGCTAGGCTTGATCCTGCTAAAATAAATGAAGTTGGAAAAATACGTCCCGTAATAATATTAGATTCACAAACAATATTAGATTCTATTCCTCCTATAATTTGTAATAGTTGAGATTTAATCTT
>NZ_MXAX01000128.1:0-8546 GCF_019249195.1 Rickettsia sp. TH2014
TCTAAACTGCAATACGGAGGCACGACCTGGTGGTTAAATAATGCTTCATAAGCTTCATTTATTTCAGCATATTTCTGTATTTCTTTTGAAAGTTCTACTTCTTTATTTTGTATAGCTTTCTCTGTACCATGCCATAGCTTACTTGTCAAATTTGACTTGTATTCTGCTAATTGCTTATTTTTGTAACTTTCTCTCTTTTCAACAGTTCCTAAACTTAAAGCTTTTTCAATATCGTCACTTGAATAGCCATTTTGTATTAGCTGCTGAATAATACAACCATGTAAAGAAAGAATACTAGTATCTAGAACTAATTTATTTGTATATTGTCCTTTCGCGCCAGGTATTTCCTGATATAACGCACGATCTGTTGATTCTACTATTTCATAACCACCATTATGTTTGTAACCAACGCCGTCTTCTGTTAAACTTAAGGTTGGCACACGAGTTATTGCATTAGATATTATCTTACCGTTTGTTCCTTCAATATATTTACCGGTAAATTTATCTACACCGTTTTTATCTATAGCAGTACCGTATACAAAACTTCCTACCCCCGAAACAGCCAAATACTCTTCAACCTTAGTCGCTTCATAAGCTTTAGTAAAAAGCTTTATTTGTTCATTACTATCCATAATGCCTTTTGCCCCATAACTAGTACCAAAAACAGCCCCTGTTATTAAAGGTATTTTGCTTAGCCAACTACTAGATGAAATAAACTACTTGTTCCTGCAAGAAAACTGCCTGATGCTAGTTTTGTATAAAAACTATAATCTGCTTTTGCTTTTTCTATTAAAGATAAGTAAGTAATAGGTTTATTACTTCCGAATAAATTACGTACTAATAATGTAAACATAGTTTATCTCCTTGTTTAAGTTACCATGTTTCATGGTTTTTAAATATAACGCAAATGCGCTATATAACAAAGGTAATCAAATGCCAACTTTTATTTAATAACAAGTTAATTAATGTTAATACTTGACATTTTTTAGAAAAAACCATATTTTATGGTAATAGCGATAAAAAAGAGGTAGATATGTCTAAGCACAAAAATTCTAAACATATTAACACTAAAAAACTTGCTTATATAGGGTTAGACCTCGCATATAAAACAGATGATTTAAATGTTTATAATCTAGAAGCATCAAAGGTCAATGAACAATTAGCAGATAGCGGCTGGGGAATACTGACCGCTTCATGTGATTATGTTAGCACTGCTAAATTTGGTTATAAAGCTGTTGCATTTATAAATAAAGAAACTAAAGAAGTTCATATTGCTAGTGCTGGTACAAAATTCAATATATATGATTTACTAGACGACTTACTTATCGCTCTTCATTATTTACCTACTAAACTAACTCCGCTCCAGGAATTTGTTAATGAAGTAATTAACGAATTAGGCGGCTTAAGTAAAGCCACAGAATATATTTTTAATACTAGCGGTCATTCACTTGGAGCAATAACTGCAGATTTAACTTCAGTAGAAATACATTCTCGCAACTTACATTTTAATAAATCTACAACTTTTGACAGCCCTGGCTCAAAACCGATAATTGAAAGAGGCATAGAAAAAAATTTATTTACCGGAAAAGTAACAACTCCAATAGAAGAATTAGCTACCCATTCCAAGATATATAATGCAAAACATAATCTTATTAATATTACTAATAAGCATTTGGGAAAAACAACAATGGTACTTCCTGGTAAAAAAATAGGACTGTCACAATCAGAAGAATGGGCATCATATTTATATAATTTTGCCAAACAAAAAGTTACAAAATACTTAGGAATTAATGGAATAGTCGAAGGCTTTGAGGAAATAATAACCGGAATCAGTAAACATGGACTTGTTAATTTTTCTGATTTGAAACAGAATATTACTTTGATCGTAGATGATTGGGAAGCAGGAACACAAAAATATGCTAAAAATACTCTAAATTTAAAAAATAATTTATATAATCAAATAGTTGAAACTGGAACCGGAGCTAATTTAGTTGGGATATATAATAATTTTCAAAGCTGCAGTCAAGAATACGCTCAGGAAGTCAAAACAACAGGAGATATAAGTGGTTATCATCTAGTATGTTAAATAAAAAAATAACATATATAGTAAATTTATATATGTTATTTCTTATTTAGAGCAACTAAATAGATTTCCGTAGATTCGCTGCGGCTGGATGAAGGTTTAAAATGTTTTACTATCCTAAATTCACGTTTCACTTTATTTAACAATTCGTTTTCTGCACCGCCACGAAAAATTTTAGCAATAAAATGACCGGAGGGTTTTAATACTTTTAAAGCAAATTCAAAAGCTTGCTCACATAAAAGTAAGGTTCTTATATGGTCTGTAGCTTTATGACCTATGGTATTTGATGCCATATCACTCATTACTATATCAGCTTTACCGTCTAAAGCCTGAATAATTAATTCTTCCGTATTTTCTTCAAAAAAATCTTTTTGAAAAAACTCAACTCCGGCAATAGGTTCGATTGCTAACAAATCGATAGAGATTATTTTATTATTTAGGCTATTATCCGAAGCTTTAATAAGCTTGGAAGCTACTTGACTCCACCCCCCAGGAGCTGCTCCTAGATCAACAATTTTCATGTTAGGATTAAAAAGTTTAAATTTTTCATGGATTTCATGTAGTTTATATGCAGCTCTCGACCTAAAGCCTTCTATACGTGCTTTTGCAACATACGGATCGTTTAATTGGCGTCTAAGCCAATTGCTAGAAGAGACGGTACGTTTTTTAGAAGTCTTAACTCTAACGAATTTATTTCTATAACCGCTTAAATTATTTGTCATGAAATTTTATTATTTTCTTGAGCTATTTTGTCTAATATTGAATTCACAAAACCAATCTCATGTTCATTTAACATATCATTTGCTATGTCCGTATATTCGTTGATTGCTACTTTAGCAGGAGTAGTAGAGCAAAATAATAGCTCACATATACTAACCCGCAATAAAGCTCGGAGTAAGATCGGCATATGCGCAGGATCTTTATCATTTATTAAATGATTGTCGATAATTTCGTCTAGTTTATTAATATTTTCAAATACTGACTTTACCAGCATTTTAAAATGACTTATACTTAATGATATTTTTAAATTCTCAGGTACATCTGTTGTAGAATTATTATTTTGATAAAAAGAAAGTACATTTTGCATGATATCATCCATATCGTCGTTATTTTGCAATATGTTTTGATAAATAGCTTGCACTGCTGCAATACGTGCAATCGACTTTTTATTAATTTTATTTGAACTCATAGAGAAAAGAAATTTAAAATTTAATTTTCGTCATTGCGAGTGAGTATTACTTGCGTGGATACCAAATCGTCATTGCGGGCAGCCGTAGGCTGGCGTGGCAATCTCGTCAAATATCCTGAGATTGCTTCGTCAATTACTTCGTAATTTTCTCGCAATGATGTGGAAAGGGATTCCCACAACAATATCACTCACAACAACGAAATGATATCTATAATCTTGCAATTTATACCTTAAAATAATTTATTAGTAAACTTATAAAATTTTTATGTTGTCTATAATCGGATTTATTATAACCATCAGCATCTTGGTATTTATCCATGAATTTGGGCATTATTGTATTGCTAGATATTTTAATGTAAAAGTTGAAGCATTCTCTATAGGTTTCGGCAAAGAACTAATAGGTATTACTGATACAATAGGAGTTAGGTGGAAGATTTGTCTTATACCGCTTGGCGGCTATGTCAAGATTTACGGCTATGATCGCAGCCTTATGGATAAGACTAAAGAAGTTAACGAAAAAGTAGCTTTTTATGCTAAATCTTGTTTAGAACGTTTTTTAATAGTTGCGGCAGGTCCGTTAATTAATTATTTGCTTGCCGTAATAATATTTGCAGGCTTTTATTATTACTTTGGCAAAACAGAGATGCCTCCTATAATAGGTGATGTAGTAGCTTCATCACCAGCAGCGAGAGCAGACTTAAGAGAAGGAGATAAAATTGTTAAGGTTAACGATAAATCTGTTAAAGGTTTTGGGGGCGTACAGAGAGAGATATTAATTAACGGCTTTAGCTCTTCTACTTTAACTATAGAAAGAAAAAGTGAAGAATTTACCGTTAATATAATGCCTCAAGAAATCATTATATCGCCCCCCGAAGAAAAGAAAGTTAAGAAAACTCTTCGCATCGGTATTATAGCTAAAAATGAACCTATGCATACTAAAATAGGAATTTTAGGAGGATTTTGGGAAGCTATTAATACTACTATAGATATGTCTGCTTTAACTCTAAAAGCAATATCGCAAATGATTGTAGGAAAACGTTCATTCGATGAGATAGGAGGACCGGTAGCTATTGCTAAAGAATCAGGAAAATCTATAGCTGGCGGAACCCAAATGTATCTATTATTTATAGCAATGCTTTCCGTTAATTTAGGATTACTTAACTTACTACCTATACCGGTACTTGACGGCGGACATTTGATATTTATACTCTATGAAGCAATTACCGGTAGATTACCGAATCCTAAAACTAAAAATATTTTATTACAATTAGGAGCGGCAATAATAGTTTTGCTTATTACAATCTCTGTTTCTAACGATATACAAAATTTATTTTCCTAAATTATAGATTTGCTTGCTCTCGTTTATATTATCTACTATAGTGGAGTACATTAATTATGTTTAAATGCATTCTTTGTCGTCATTTCGAGGAGACGTTGTTGCATGGTTCAAAAATCGTCATTGCGAGGAAATTACAAAGTAATTGACGAAGCAATCTCAGGAGTTTGTTATTATTTCATGAGATTGTCACGCAGCCTATGGCTACTCGCAATGACGGTTAATATTTAAATCTTAAAGAAGGTTTTAGGTGAAAATCAGATTAATTAGTAAGTTAATAATTTTATTATTAACGGTTTTTTATTATCATATTTCATTAGCCGACTCTGTAATTCGTAAAATAACTATCGAAGGTAACCATAGAGTTGAGCGTTCTACTATTGAGAGCTATTTAAAGCTTAAGGTAGGAGAAACCTATAATAATTCTAAAGAAGATGAAGCAATAAAAAATTTATATGCTACCTCACTTTTTAGAAATATAAATATACATATAACAAATGAGGGTAATTTAATAGTTAACGTTACTGAAACGCCTTTTATAAGTAGCGTGGTATTTAGCGGTAATTCTAAAATCAAAACTAATATGCTCGCTAAAGAAATTTATACAATGTCTGGTGAATCTCTTAGCCAAGCTAAAATCGAATTAGATGTAAAGAAAATATTGGAAATTTATAAGCGTAGCGGACGTTTTGCTACTACAGTAACACCTAAAATCGAAAATTTAGAAAACAATAGAGTTAAGGTTATTTTTGATATAGCAGAAGGGCCAAAAACCGGTATTAAATATATTTATTTTAGCGGTAATGAAAATTATAGTGATTCAGAACTTAAATCCGTTGTTTTAACTAAAGAATCTCGTTGGTTTCGTTTTTTAGAAAGTAACGATACTTACGATCCTGATAGAGTAGAATATGATAAAGAATTACTGAGAGAGTTTTATCAATCTGTAGGTTTTGCAGATTTTAGAGTAATTTCGGCATCGGCAGAACTCAATAATACTAAAGAATATTTCACCCTTACCTATTCCATTGAAGAGGGAGAAAAATATAGCTTCGGTAATGTTACGATAGATAATAAATTAACTAATATAAATATAACACCGCTTAATAAAATTGTTAATATTAAGCGAGGCAAGGTTTTCAATATGAAAACGGTTGATGATATAGCTGAAAAAATCGGAGAATATTTTACAGCAAACGGTTACCCTGCGGTAAATGTTTATCTGGATATAATGAAAAATGCTAATCATACTGCAGATATTAAATTTATTATTGAGAAGGCCGATAAGGTTTATATTAATAAAATTAATATTATTAATAACCTTAAAACCGAAGACCATGTTATAAGAAGAGAATTTAAAACAGAAGAAGGTGACATAATTAATCGTTCATATATTGAAAAAGGCGAGCGTAACCTTAGAAATTTAGATTATTTTGAGAAAGTAGCAATTAGCTTAGCTCCGACTAAAGCTAAAGATAAATATGATGTTAATGTTGAAGTTGATGAAAAATCTACTTCCTCTATAGGTTTTGATTTAGGATATAATACTGCCGGCGGTTTATTTGGACGTTTCTCTTTCTTAGAGCGCAATTTAGTCGGTACCGGTACACTACTTAATGCCGGTGTACAAGTAAGTAAAAACAGTACAAGCTATTACGGCGGTATTACCGAGCCACACTTTTTAGATCGTGATTTATCGCTTGGCGTAAATGCTTTTAGAAACTATACCGGACGCGGTGCTAGTGTATTAAATACAACCGATCAAAGCTATAAGTTACACTCTATAGGGGCTAAAACTTCTCTTGGCTATGAAATTAAAGAAGATTTAGGTCACGAAATAGATTATTTAATTAAACGTGATATTTTAAGTGCACCGAGTCCATCAAGCTCAATATTCTTAAATGAGCAGATGGGAAGATTTATTACTTCTGCTATAGGACATACTATTACTTATGATCAAACCGATAATAACATTGTTCCAAAGAACGGTTATTTAGTAAGCGGTACCCAAGAATTTGCCGGCGTTGGAGGTGATAACAAATATATAAAACATGAAGTTGATGGTAAATATTATAAATCTTTCATACATAACAAACTTACTTTAAAATTATCTGCTTCCGGCGGTGATATTGCAGGGCTTGGAGGAAAAATTATTAGAATTTCCGATCGCTTTAATTTAGGTGATTATAGTTTAAGAGGCTTTGCAAGCGGTGGTGTAGGACCTCGTGAAAAGGTCACTAATGAAGGACTTGGCGGTGAGCGATATTATACATTCTCAACAGAGCTTAATTTCCCAACACCTGTACCTGAAGAGTTTAATTTAACAGGTGCAGTATTTATGGATTTAGGAAGCGTATGGGGAGTAGGTCTAAATAAGAAACAATATCAAACTCCAAACGGTTTTTATAACGATAAATCGCTTAGAGCTTCCGTTGGTTTCGGCTTTATTTGGGTAACACGTTTTGCACCGATCAGAATGGATTGGGGTTTCTCGGTTAAGAAGAAGAAATATGACGATACGCAGCATTTCCATTTAAGATTTTCAACGCATTTATAAAAATGCTTCATTGTCACCTCGTGACTTGTCTGCGTTGTTGCATGGATGCCAAATCGTCATTGCGAGGAGCGAAGCATTGTTCCAATCCAAAAAATAATTAAACAATTCTGATTTACAGAATTTTTGCTGGATTGCTTCGTCTAATTACTACGTAATTCTTCTCGCAATGACGGAAAACCAGTCCACGCGGGCAATACCTCACAGGAATGACATATCTCAGCCTTGCCGATGTAGCTCAGCTGGTAGAGCGGCGCATTCGTAATGCGTAGGTCTGGGGTTCAAATCCCCACATTGGCACCATTTTCTAAATAAAATTATAGTCCTATTTTGTGATAGACAGGTAGAACCTGATACACTAATAATGTGTAGAACGACGCATTCGTGTCATACCGTGATCCCTTCACGGTATCCAGAAAAATAACTTAAAATACTAATAATGATGAAGGTAAAAGAAACGGAAGTGCCTACTAACTTAGAAACAATAAAAAGTTTTGAAAAATTGATTCAAGCTAGATTACCTGAAAAACATAAAGAATGATTATTAAAATATAATGGTAAAATTATAAAATAAGGACATTAGTTATGATAGTTAACGAAGAAGAGTTTAAAAAAACAACCTAATGTGATTAATCTTCCAGAATAGGAAAAATCTTTCTACTATATAATAAATGTAGGGCATTATGAGAATTATGATGAAGCAATGGATTGTATTATCAAAAATTTGAGGGATCCTGAAGAATTATTGCAGACTGCAACCATTCAAGCTTTAGACATTGCGGTTCGTAGATTTAGCAATATTGAAGATAAATTGATATTACCTATCTTATTTAAGAATCTGAGAAGTGAAAGTAAACGAATAAAATATGAAACTATTGATACTTTAGAAACAATCGCCGCTTATATAATTAAGTCAAAAAGAAAAATCTATTTAGAATATATTAAAAATGGCATTGATTTTTTTACTCAAAAAGAGTTGCAGGTATTTACTGATAAAATTTAATAAATAACCTAAAGAATGAAGAAGAAAAAATAGAATTTATTTTAAGTTTCTGCCAAAATTCTTTAGATTATAATGAAGCATTAGAGGTTTGTTTATATTTTTTTTCAAAAAGAAGAAAGTGAAAAAATATATGAGACTTCTTTTCAAGGGCTTAGTTATATAGTAACTAGATTTCAAAAAATAAGTTTCGATATTATATTACCTTTTATAAAAAAAATTTTTAACTTCAAAGAAAGGAGTTATCCATATTGATGTTAAAGAACTTTTAGTTAACATAGCAATTATGATACCTGAATTAAGAAAAAAGTAATACCTTATTTAAAAAAAAGCAAAATCACTGTAGAAGTCAAGATTTAATCTTACAGACATTATAAAAATTAT
>NZ_MXAX01000129.1:0-930 GCF_019249195.1 Rickettsia sp. TH2014
AAAGAATTTAATTAGCTTTAAAATAACTTTGTTAACAGCGCCTAAACATTTATCTCATGAAAAATAGAAAAATCATCGGTCTAATGGCATGTGACCCACAAGGGGTGATAGGTAATAAAGGTCAGATGCCCTGGTCTTATACTAAGGAGTTTGAATATTTTTATCAGACGATAAAAAATAATATTATAGTCATGGGACGAAAAACCTTTGACTCTATACCTGTAAAGATTTTAAAAAATTGTATTTGTATTGTTTTTTCAAGAAATACACCATTACAATCTTATAATAATATATTTTTTATTAAATCTTTAGATGATTTTTGGCGAGTAATAAAACCTTTTACTTATAAGAAAATTTTTATGGTTGGAGGGGCAGAAATAGCGACTCTTTTCCTAGAGCAAAATCTTATTGATGAATTTTTACTTACAAAAATAAATAAAAATTATGATGGAGATGTTTTTTTCCTATTGATTTTCTAGCAGGATGGCATTCGGTAATAATAGACAAGACAAATGATTATCAAGTTTACAAATTCATTAAATAAAGAGGTAAGATGAAATTTTTAGAACAGCTTAATATAGATCTTGAACAATATAACCTTTTAAATCATCCATTTTATCAATTATGGAATATGGGGAAACTTACTCATTCTACTTTACAAATTTACGCAAAAGAATATTATCGTCACGTTACAGCTTTCCCACGTTATATAAGTGCAATACATTCCAAATGTAGTGATATAAAAGCTAGGCAAATATTACTTGGTAATCTTATAGAAGAAGAGCAGGGTGAAGAAAATCACCCAGAACTATGGAAACGTTTTGCTGAGGGCTTGGATGTTTAAATTGTAATAGTTGAGATTTAATCTTACATTTAGTAAAATTAAGATAATANNNAATGGAGGATTAGAGATGAATCTAAATCAAAAAA
>NZ_MXAX01000130.1:0-1380 GCF_019249195.1 Rickettsia sp. TH2014
GTAAGATTAAATCTTGACTTCTACAACTTAAGTACTTAGACCGACACAATGATTACCTGCAAATCTATTTGTCTGCTGAAGAGCAATAATACACTTTTACGGATGATGGCTTTATACTTGATGATATTGAACACTTAGTAACCGATAATGAAAACCTAAAACTAATAGAAAGAATATTGAAAAGATTTAATATAGAAAGAAATCAAAATGAAATATCTATAAAGACAGATTTAGCAAATCTGACTAGTACAAAAGAAAAGTTCATACTGGCAATCAATGCAATAAATATGGATTATTGACAACGAAAGTAGTAACAAATGTTAGTATATTCCAAAAACGATCGTTTTAGGAACAAGTAACAGACTCACAAAAACTTTATTAAAATCTGTCCAAAGATTGTTCCAAAACCTTGTTCTTATTAAAATGTTCTGCTAATATAACAAAAAAGCGTTTTAGGAATAAGAAGATATGCTCATCGGATACGCAAGGGTTTCAACATTAGATCAAAACCCTAATCATCAAATTGATGCTCTTAATGAGGTAGGATGTAAAAAAATATTTACAGAAAAAATATCAGGTGCAAGTAAGCAACGTACTCAATTGCAGGCAGCACTTGATTATATGCGTGAAGGCGACACGCTTGTAGTTTGGAAATTATCACGTCTTGCAAGATCACTAACGCAAATAATCAGTACTGTAAAAATCCTTGAAGAGCAAAAAATTGGCTTGCAAGTAATTACCCAAAATATAGATACTTCAACAGCAGAAGGAAGACTTTTCTTTCATATGAATGCAGCATTCGATCAGTTTCAGCGAGAGATTATTGTAGAAAATACCAAAGCCGGCTTAAAATCTGCCCGTAGAAACGGTAGAATAGGTGGAAGACCTAAGTTTATGAGTGATGAAAAAATGCGTACGGCAAAAGCTATGCTAAAAGATAGTGAAAATTATCCGTTTATTTCCGATATTATAAAAACGCTAGAGATAGGTAGGACAACCTTTTACAGATACTTTCCTCCAGAGTCTATAGAGCAACTTAGAACCCGCCAATAAAATCCTATTTTTTTCTAAGAATAAGATTTTGACCAAAAACGATATTTAAGATAGAGTGAAATTAACTCATCGCTTTAGGTCTTCTTCAAATGAAATCACAGTATCAAAATTACCAAAGACAGCTAAATGGAAAATACAGTAATCAAGAAGCTATTGTGATGCAAACACAAGAAGTGCCATTAACGGAAGAGGTACTAAATCAAGACAATAGAATTTGTTACAAAAAAAGAAGAGAAGAATTAAATAGAAGGGTTCAAAGTTTACTGGAGCAAAAGAAGAAAGTAGTAGGGTAATCCTCCCCAAAAACAATCGACAAAAGGAGTAGAA
>NZ_MXAX01000131.1:0-4099 GCF_019249195.1 Rickettsia sp. TH2014
TAAGATTAAATCTTGACTTCTACATATTATTCTTTTCTTTTTGTACTTTCTTTCTTCTTTGTAAATTCTTTTTTAAAGCAGTTGATAAATTATCAAATTTAGCTGGTGGTTTGGCTTTTTTCGGTGCTTCTTTGGTATCTTTGGTAGATGACATAAATAATTATCTTTTCACATTAGCATTATTATATTATATTATGGATATTTTGGAAATAAAACTATAAATAATCTATGAATCAAAGTAATATAATCTCTCCTGAGTTACTGGATGAGAGAAAAAATATTGCAAGGCAAGGGGGCGGTGAAGCTAGGATCAACGCACAACATCAAAAAGGTAAGTTAACTGCACGAGAACGCATAGAAGTATTATTAGATCCGAATAGCTTTACCGAAACAGGTATGTTTGTATCCCATAGATGCAATAATTTTGGGATGCAGGATAAAAAGTTTTTAGGTGACGGTGTTGTAACGGGACACGGTACGATAAACGGTAGGTTGGTATTTATTTATAGCCAAGATTTTACCGTACTTGGTGGCTCACTCGGTGAATATCATGCTAAGAAAATCTGCGATATTATCGATCAAGCTATAGCAACCGGTGCTCCTGTAATCGGTATTAACGACTCAGGGGGAGCAAGAATTCAAGAAGGAGTTGATGCTCTTGCCGGATACGGTGAATTATTTCAGCGTAATGTTTTAGCATCTGGTGTTATCCCTCAAATTACCTTAATTATGGGACCTTGTGCCGGTGGTGCGGTATATTCCCCCGCTTTAACCGATTTTATATTCATGGTTAAGAATAGTTCTTATATGTTCGTAACTGGTCCCGATGTAGTAAAAACCGTTACGGGTGAAGAAGTAAGCCAAGAAAAGCTCGGTGGTGCTAGAATGCATACCACTAAAAGCGGCGTTGCCGATCTTGCATTCAATAATGATATAGAAGCACTGCTCGAAATTCGTAAGTTCTTTAATTTCCTTCCGTCATCCAACCGTAGTCCTCTTCCTGTTCGCTCGACTATTGACCCCGCCGATAGAGTCGATATGTCTCTTAGCACGTTAATACCTAACACTCCTAATAAGCCTTATGACATGAAAGAGCTTGTTGAACGCATCGTTGATGAGGGAGAATTTTTTGAACTACAATCTGATTTTGCGAAGAATATCATTATCGGCTTTGGCTATATGGAAGGTTATCCGGTAGGATTTGTGGCTAATCAGCCTTTGCATTTAGCAGGATGTTTAGATATAAACGCCTCAAGAAAAGCAGCAAGGTTTATTAGATTTTGTGATGCTTTCAATATTCCTGTAGTAAGCCTTGTTGATGTACCTGGATTTCTGCCCGGTACATCTCAAGAGCATGACGGTATTATTAAACACGGGGCTAAGCTGTTATACGCGTATGCGGAAGCTACAGTGCCGAAGATTACCGTAATTACCCGTAAGGCTTATGGAGGTGCTTATATAGTTATGAACTCCAAGCATCTTAGAGGCGATATAAACTATGCTTGGTTTAATTCGGAAATCGCTGTTATGGGTGCAGAGGGAGCAGCCGAGATAATATTTAAGGAAGAATGTAAAGACCCTGAAGCTAAAAAACAAAAAATCGATGAATATAGAAAAGTAGTAACCTCGCCTTTTGTTGCAGCATCTAGGGGATATTTAGACGATATTATAAGACCGCAAAATACTAGATGGCGAATATGTAAGGCGTTAAATTTCCTGCGTACTAAAAAAGTAGAATTACCTTGGAAGAAGCATGATAATTTGCCGCTTTAGCCAAACGTCATTGCGAGGAAAATTACGAAGTAATTGACGAAGCAATCTCAGGATATTTGACGAGATTGCCGCGCTCCCTATGGTCGCTCGCAATGACGAAAAATACAAGAAAAATTATAACAAAAAACTATGAATAAACCATTATTTGATAAAATTTTAATTGCTAATCGTAGCGAGATCGCCGTTAGGATAATACGTACCTTAAAAAAGATGGGAATAAAGTCGGTTGCAGTATATTCTGAAGCAGATACAAACTCAATGTATGTGCAGCATGCAGATGAGGCTTATTATATAGGTGATTCCCCTGCAACGGAAAGTTATTTATCTATTAAAAATATTATCTCAGCAATTCGTGAAAGTGGAGCAAGTGCAGTACATCCAGGCTACGGTTTTTTATCGGAAAATCCAAATTTTGCCAATATTCTTAAAAGAGAAGGTGTTGTTTTAATAGGACCGAGTGCCGGAACTATTAAAAAAATGGGCGATAAAATCGAAGCAAAAAAGATAGCGATAGAAGCCGGAGTTAGCACAGTTCCGGGTTATATGGGAACTATAAACGATGTTAAGCAAGCGGTGGATATTGCTAAAGAGATTGGTTTTCCGGTAATAGTAAAAGCGGCTGCCGGCGGCGGTGGACGTGGTATGAGAGTAGTGAATAATCCTGCTGAAATGGCAAATGCTTTTGAGTCGGCAAAGCTTGAAGCAGCCAATAGTTTTAGTGACGATAGATTATTTATTGAGAAGTTAATTCAAACGCCCCGTCATATCGAAATTCAGCTAATTGCCGATCAATACGGCAATAGCGTATGTCTCGGAGAGCGTGAATGTTCAATACAGCGTCACCATCAAAAAGTAATCGAAGAAGCACCGAGTTCTTTTATTACTGAAGATATAAGGCAAGAAATGTATCGGCAGGTAATATCCTTATCTCAAAAAGTGGGATATTATTCGGCCGGTACCGTTGAGTTTATAGTAGATAGCAATAAAAATTTCTATTTTTTAGAGATGAATACTAGGTTGCAAGTCGAGCATCCCGTTACTGAGCTAATTACCGGTATAGATATCGTTGAAGAGATGATAAAAATCGCAGCCGGTGAGAAATTATCCTTTACACAAGATGACATAAAATTAAAAGGTTGGGCATTTGAATCACGAATTTGTGCCGAAAACCCAAGCAGAGGTTTCTTACCTTCTAGCGGTAGAATTATAGCTTATTCCGAACCTGCAAAGAGTCCTAATATCCGTATAGATACAGGAATTGGGCTTGGCGGTGAAGTAAGCATGTTTTATGATTCGATGATTGCAAAATTATGTACTTACGGTGAAACAAGAGAGCAGGCGATTGAGGTAATGCGTTCTGCTTTGAGTTCTTATATAATTAACGGCATTGCTCATAATATCAGTTTCTTAGAAGCTGTAATGCTACATCCACGCTTTGTTAGCGGCGATATTTCTACCGCCTTTATTCAAGAAGAATATCCTGACGGCTTTTCCGGAGCTAGTCTAACTTCAGAAGTAACTACCGTATTTTTAGCAACGGCTATTTTTATTTATATATCAGAGCAAAGACGCGCTTCTTTAATTTCCGGCAATATTGACAATCAAGCTAACAAAATAGGTACAAGATGGGTAGTAACTATCGATGATAAATTATTCCCCGTATTAATTACACCTGTTGAAAACGGCTATAATATACGTCACGAAAGCGATAGAATATATATTCGTAGTAACTGGAATTTAGGTAATGAACTTTTTACGGCTATAATTAACGGTAAAAAGACAAATGTAAAAATTGAGAATATCAGAACCGGTTATTTATTATCGCATGCCGGTATTAGCGTAAAAGCCTTTGTACGCTCTCCTCGTATATCAGAACTTGAAGCGTTAATGGTCTCAAAAGTAGTAGTAGAAGAAAGCTCCGAACTTGGGGCTCCTCTAAGCGGTCAGATTGCTGCGATAAAGGTGAAAGAAGGACAGGAAGTGACGGCAGGACAAGAAATTATGACTTTAATTGCTATGAAAATGGAAAACCTGATTCTTGCCGAAAGAGACGGAAAAATAGCTAAAATTTTTGTTAATGAAAAGGATAATGTTGTAAGAGGACAGATATTATTAGAATTTGCTTGATATACTCTGCTATCGCTATTGCGAGTGGCATTACCCGCGTGGATCGATTTCACCTCTGTGTGTCATCCCGTGGGCTTGACCAGCGTTGTTGCATGGCTCGAAAAACACGCTCGGTGTCATTCCTGCGAAAGCAGAAATCCATCACAAAGCGAGATAAATCGAGGGTCGTGCCTCCGTATTGCAGTTTAGAGTAAATAGT
>NZ_MXAX01000132.1:0-1711 GCF_019249195.1 Rickettsia sp. TH2014
TGTAAGATTAAATCTTGACTTCTACATTTTTATATAAGGAGGATAAATTCATAAGTTTAAATTTTTCACGATTTCAATCTATATTTAATATTTTATTCATATTGATAATTTCTTTTCCAGGTGGTGTAATTTATTTACTTACCGGTTCAACTCTTTCTTTTTGGCTTCGAGAATCCGGTTTTGATAAAATCACTATCGGGCTTTTTAGTTTAGTTAATTTTATTCATATATTTAAATTTTTATGGGGTCCTTTACTAGAAAAAGTAAGTTTTGCTCCTTTAAGTAAGCAAGGATATAAATATTGTTTAATTATTACTTTGGTTAGCTGTATTTGTTGCGTATATGTTCTAACAAATTTTAACCCTAACACTCATTTTATATCTTTTGCTTTATGCTTAGTAGCTGCGGCATTTTTCTCTTCCATTTATGATATGTTGCTTCAATCATCACAGATGTTACTTATTATAAATAAAAATTGGGGCATAAGTGAGGCAGCTTGTACTACAGGCTTTAGGATAGGTATACTTATAGCAGGTTCAGGGGCGTTATATTTATCAACTATCATATCTTGGCAAGATGTTTATCGTTCTATAGCAATTTTATGTATGCCGTCATTACTATCAATTATAATCTATCCGCTTAAATTTACAGATAAAATAATTATTAATGGTTTTGATAGATTTTGGTATGCTTTTTATGACTTTATCAAGAAACCTAAATGGCTAATAATTGTTAGTTTTATGCTTCTATATCGTCTTCAAGATAATTTTCTTTCAATGATGCCGAATATGTTTTATCTCGATATCGGGTATGCGAAGAAAGATTTAGCGCTTGGATATAAAGCTTTTGGTATGTGTGCTGCAATCCTTGGAGGTTTTATAGGCGGGTTTTTGTGCCGAAAATATGAATATTCTTATTTGCTTAAAAGAGCATTAATATATCATGCTTTATCTAGCCTATCTTTTTTATTTCTCTATTTTTATAATCGAGATATTACAAGTTTGTATATAGCGGTCTTTTTTCAAGAATTTACCAAAGGCTTAACTATGTCGCCGTTTTTTTCTTACCAATTAAGATGTTGTAGCTCTAAATATTGTATAACCCAAATTGCGTTAATTACTTCTATTGCTTATATTAGTACCATATTGTTTGGTAGTATTTCAGGCTATGCAGCTACTTATTTAGGTTGGGCTTATTTTTTCATCGTAGCAGGATTTTGTTTTATACCGGCTTATATATTAATTAGATATTTACCGACTTATGTCATTCCTAGCTAAAAGGGTTGTTGTTGTGTGGCTCGGCTCCATCATCCCGTGATTTATTCACGGGATCTAGTTAAAAATACTATATTATTAGTATTTTTAGTTGTTTTACTGGATACTGTAGATAAGCCACGGTATGACACTGAACGCGCTTTCCGAACCATACAACAACACCTAAATTAATCCGCTAATCCGGCTAGCTTTACTTCAGGAAATAATTCTTCTTCCAATTTTGATAGGCCGTGTATTAGTTCCGGACTAAATAGAGGTGCTAATTTGTTAGATAATGGAACTAAGTCTTCATCTGTAGTTATCTTTATAAATTCAATCCTTGCCTTAAATCGTGCCAATTCAAGTTCTTTAATACTAAGATGTGTGTTATTAAAATTTCCTTGATCGCATCGTGTATTATATAGCTATCTGGTCATGCCTCCATATTGCAGTTACGC
>NZ_MXAX01000133.1:0-406 GCF_019249195.1 Rickettsia sp. TH2014
ACATTCAGATATAATTTTTATAATGTCTGTGAGATTAAATCTTGACTTCTACAATTGCTTAAGGCTTACGATTGGGTAATATAGAAAACTTCTATCTCTAAAAAAATATCATATATATTTCTTTTCTTTTAAAAGCGGTATTACATCCTCTTTTTGAAATAAGTTTAAAATGAATAAAAGTAGTTTCTTATATGGTACATAAATTATTAACAATATAGAGTATCTCTAAAGTAACAGTTTAATATTTCTAACTAATATTTTAACTTAATTTAATTTTAATTAACTTGTCTGACTTGATGAATAATGGTTTAATAAAATAACAACTATTAAATATAGGGGATTTATGTCAATGGAAGATAAGACAAAATTTGGTCGTGCCTCCGTATTGCAGTTTAGAGTAAATAGT
>NZ_MXAX01000134.1:0-1216 GCF_019249195.1 Rickettsia sp. TH2014
AGGTGTAACTGCAATATGGAGGCATGACCAGGTAAATCAAGTATAATACACTTAGTTTGCTCATTTATGGTTTTTTCAAAACCGGATAAAATATTTGCGGCAGGCAAATAATAAGAAGATAGATTATCTATAATGCCCGTAACATAAGAAGTTAGGGAAAGTAGTTGTATATTTACTATTCTAATTTGATATTTAAGTTTGTTATAATGAAGTATTAAAAAATCGCCTAGCTTAAACCCATGAAAGACGGAAGGTATTAGGAATTTAATTACTTTACTTTCTATAGAAGCATTTTTTAAGATTAATCCTCCTATTTTCTCTATTTCGGGTAGTGATAAGATAATAGGGATTCTGACGTTGAGGGTAGGGCTATTTGAACCTGTTTCATTGCTTATATAACAATAGGAATTAGTATAACCATTAAACCTATCGATAAAATTAATACTAAGCTTGCTAATAATATGTTCTTCAGCTATTTCCGTTTGCTTTAAATAGCTATTATTTGAAATTTTTATTAGGCTCTCACTGCTTAGATGCTCTAAATTACCTGCTCCTCGCTTAAGAAATTTAATTTTTTCACATTCGCTTGCTATCACATCAAAACAGTAAAATATTCTTAGAGAATTAATAACATCTATTGCAGATAAAATTTTATTCAAAATAAAGCCATCTACTACTTCGTCAATAGTAGAAATATCGATTTTTGCAGGTCAATACCGCTTCTAGCAGATAGTTCAAGGATTATCTCCGCAAGGCTACAAGATCCGAATTTGCCGTTAACTCAATGTCCTTTTTCCCATAAATGATTATCGCTCCAAATATTACCGTGCAGCCATGCAGGGTAGGGGCATGCGTCCCAAGTCCATAAAAACATTTCTTCTATATATTCTTGCGTTTGCCAATATTCTATAAATCCTTTAATAGCTTGCGTTGTACCGAGAAATCCGTACCTGCCGAGGAATATTTAGGGCTACCGCCGTCCGTGCATTTAGGATCAAAGAACACGTTTGGTTGGTTTGGTGCTTTATCTATTGACGGAAAGCCAAACTCGGTAAACCAAATCTTTTTCATTTGCGGCTACCAAGCGGTCCTATTCTCGTCAGGATTATAATGATGGTTTTCCCACTAGTAACCTACATTCTTCCAAGCATAGGCAGCAGATAGAGGTTGTTTATTTGTAATAGTTGAGATTTAATCTTACATTTAGTAAAATTAA
>NZ_MXAX01000134.1:1236-1491 GCF_019249195.1 Rickettsia sp. TH2014
TAGAGATGAATCTAAATCAAAAAATAATAATATAATGGACTGAGAAAACAGGACAGAAAAAATAGTACTCAAGTTTCCGAAATAAGTTACAATAAATAGGTAAAACTTAGGAGGAAAGATGAAGAAAAATAAGGTTAGGATTTTCAGTAGTGAAGAAAAGACTAAGGTAGTATTAGAATTAATAAAAGAGGATGCTACCTTAAGTCAATTAGCATCAAAATATGAGATAAGCTCCAAGACAATTCAGAATTGGAA
>NZ_MXAX01000135.1:0-813 GCF_019249195.1 Rickettsia sp. TH2014
ATAATAATTTGCTTGTTCATTCTTAGGGTTTAGCTGCAAGCATCTTCTAAAATACATAAGTGCCTTATGATTCCCCTGCTCTCTTCCATACCAATACATCCCCAGCTCAAAATATTTGCTCCAAGTCTCGTCTGCCTGCTCTTGTTTTTTAGTCATACTATTACCTACTGCTCCTTCTATTTTGCATCTTTGAAGTTTGTTGATGATTGCCATCTCTAACTTGTCTAGAGATTTATTAAATATTGAATCTTTGTTAATTGTATCTCTGTTATTTGACGAAGAACCTTGCTGCACAGCTGCATCACTATTACCAATACCATTTACACCTTCTCCTCCTGTAGCAAGCCAAATACCTTCTGTAATGCTTAACATCTCTGATAACGTATACATTAGTGCAGTACTTGTTTCTGTGTTTTTACGAAGACTTGAAGCAAACATCCGCACCGCCTCCGCGTACCTTCCAAGAAGACACAATGTGATGCCGCTGAAGTAATATGCTACGTGATTATCAGGATGAGCTTTGATTGATGACTTAAAGCAACATAATGCAGATCTATAGAATTTTTGCTTATTTTGAGATTTGTGCAGTAACAGTAATTGCTTGCCTAGCTTTAGCCACGCATCATCTTTACCGAGTTTTAAAAAACTTATTAATACTGTGATTGTTCTAGAGTTAAATGATTCTGATGGGGATTGGTTATTATGGTCATGAGATATACTAACTAATCTTGCCGCTTTAGATTCAGCTTTAGTTTTATATTCTAATTTATCTTTTGTGCTTTTTTGTGAATGAGGTTTTTGTGGCAACGCACA
>NZ_MXAX01000136.1:0-798 GCF_019249195.1 Rickettsia sp. TH2014
ATAATAATTTGCTTGTTCATTCTTAGGGTTTAGCTGCAAGCATCTTCTAAAATACATAAGTGCCTTATGATTCCCCTGCTCTCTTCCATACCAATACATCCCCAGCTCAAAATATTTGCTCCAAGTCTCGTCTGCCTGCTCTTGTTTTTTAGTCATACTATTACCTACTGCTCCTTCTATTTTGCATCTTTGAAGTTTGTTGATGATTGCCATCTCTAACTTGTCTAGATTTTCATAAAATATTGTCTCTCTGTTATTTGATGATGAACCTTGCTGCATAACTGACTCACTATTACCAATACCATTTACACCCTCACCTCCTGTAGCAAGCCCAATCCCTTCTGTAATGCTCAGCATCTCTGATAATGTATGCATTAGTGCAGCACTTGTTTCTGTGTTGTTACGAAGACTGCAAGCAAACATCCGCACCGCCTCCGCGTACCTTCCAAGAAGACACAATGTGATGCCGCTGAAGTAATATGCTACGTGATTATCAGGATGAGCTTTGATTGATGACTTAAAGCAACATAATGCAGATCTATAGAATTTTTGCTTATTTTGAGATTTGTGCAGTAACAGTAATTGCTTGCCTAGCTTTAGCCACGCATCATCTTTACCGAGTTTTAAAAAACTTATTAATACTGTGATTGTTCTAGAGTTAAATGATTCTGATGGGGATTGGTTATTATGGTCATGAGATATACTAACTAATCTTGCCGCTTTAGATTCAGCTTTAGTTTTATATTCTAATTTATCTTTTGTGCTTTTTTGTGAATGAGGTTTTTGTGGCAACGCACA
>NZ_MXAX01000137.1:0-1888 GCF_019249195.1 Rickettsia sp. TH2014
CAAGTGGTGAGGATTAAGGATTAGTAAGTATTTGAGAATTGGAGAGAGTTTATTTAAAAATGAGTCTCAACAAACGGTCGTTTTTTGAGACTAAAATGAAGATAATGCAAAAACCTATAATTTCCTGACTACGCCATACTTGCAAAGTCTTGAATAGTTATCTCATATATCATAGTATTATTAACTTAAGATTTGAGTTATTAATGAGACTTTAAAAGTCTTATATAGTATCGCAAAGTATAAGATGTAACACGCTATTTAGTTGGTGATTCTGAATTATATTACATATTATAGAAGCCAAGATATGTCTTGGACATATTGTAGGACTAAATCTTCACTTCTATAACCAATGCACTATCCTACTTATTGTACAAAATTGTCCATTCCTAATAAGTGTGTGTGCTGATCACTGAAGGATTGTGTGCATTCTGCCATTATCTGATCAATCTCATGCAATTGGTCATTATCTGTACATTGTGCCTTGTTCTCAATCTTAGGTTCTGCAACATATTTCTGCTGTAATAATGAATCTTTATTTATAATTTTAGGTTTTGGTGGTACCGGAGGTTTAATTTTAGGTGATCCACTAACCTGATTGTATGAAAATACTGTTTCATGATTCTGCTGCTTAGGTAATTGGGCATTATTTGTTGTATCACTGACAGCTTCTTTGGCTATATCTAGATTGACTGAATTTTGAGTCTGAGGTGATTGTTGTAGTATACAATCTTTAGCTTTACTACATAATGCGTTAGCTTCTTCTACTTTGGATATTGGTACATTAGAAGATTGCAAAATCTTCTGTATCTTTACAATGCTATTATTGATCAGCTGTATTGATTCATCTTTATTTAAAGGAACAACAAAGTGTGTATTTGTTATATGATTTATAGCGATAGTTATTGCTTTCGTATTAAATTCTTGTGGGGTACTGGATAAATTATTATTTATATTGTTATAATTAATTAATAATTGAGCAATATCAATATGATCATTATTATTATTCTTTAGTATTGCGTTGTTTGCAATATCTAAAGCCGTGTGCCCATCTTTATTCAAAAGATTGGCATCTACGCCTAAAGTAATTAAATCGTGAACTAGACCGACATTTCCTTTTTTTGTGGAGATATGTAATAGGGTATTACCATACTGGTCAGGCATATTGATGTCACTTGTATTAATTGATGCAAAACCCTCTTGGTTTATCTTTTTATAATTCTTTCTTAGTGTACTGTGGCTTCTAAATATAGGCATTTGTATAATTCCGTTTATGAAAAACGGAATTATATACAGTATATTATATTATTCAACTAAATAATTATTACTTATGATTTGTTTCTTGTTTATAATCGTTTTATGTGATAACTAGACACCTCATGTAGTTTTCCCCCTATAAGAGTAACCTTAGGAGAATTTAAGTCCAATTATTGAGATTATTAGAGTAGTAATAAAGAATAATCGCAATATAGATATTGGCTCATTAAAGATGAATATACCTAATATTGCGGTGCCAGCAGCACCAATACCAGTCCATACGGCATATGCTGTACCTATAGGAATTTTATTCAGAGTTTTAGCAAGACAGGTAAAACTTAATGCTCCAAAGAAAATAAAAAGGAGCGTTGGTTTTAGTTTTGTTAAACCATCAGAATATTTTAATGAAATAGCAAATGCTATCTCAAAGAATCCTGCTATTATTAAAAGAAGCCAGTACATAAGGTTAAGAAAATTAGATAATAATTCCGAGATCGAGGCAATCATATATTAATCCTAATAATCCAATATCTAAACAATCGTGAGCTAGATCTATAGCAGATTCATTGGAATTATTTACGATATACGGACTGTAGAAGTCAAGATTTAATCTTACAGACATTATAAAAATTAT
>NZ_MXAX01000138.1:0-4780 GCF_019249195.1 Rickettsia sp. TH2014
TTGAAGAAAAGGAATTGCAGAAAAAATTATATCAAAAATTGTTACCTGCTTGTCAAATTCCTTTTGAAAAACTAATTGAAGAAGTAAGTTTTTTTGAAAATTTTATTGAATGCTTAAAAGAATTTTATATTAAAAATAGTTTAGCACAAAGTATAATGTTTTTATTTATCAGTAATTTTTTTAAACAAGATATAGTAAATAATGCAGATGCAAGTATGTTGTATTCGTTACAAACCTTAGAAAAAGAATTCAATAACCCAGAAAGTGTTTATATTAAAGGTCTAAGGGATTTAGATATTTTAAGTAACCTTGGTTATCCCACGTATAATGAAATAATACCATTAGAATCAATAGAAATTCTAGGAAATAGCGAAAGTCCAGTATGACTTTCTAGATACTGTCTTAAAGTTTTGATTATAAATATAGTAAAAACCCCTAGAAATTAATTTAATCTATCATTTATATTTAAATAATTACAAGTTAGATTAATATATGGCTACAAAAAATAAAAAAGAAACAGTGAATACTGAAACAAAAAATTTAGCAAATTTAGTTATCAAAGAAATAGGTAACGAAAATTTTGATTTTGATGTTTTGCAAAAGATGCAGCAGGCTTTTAGTAATGCAAGTAAGCAAAAACAAAGGGAAGCTTTTATAAGTTTTTTAGATAAAAAGCTTAATAAGGAGCAGTTACATAAGCTCAATCAAGCAATAATGGAAAATGCAAATGAATTAATGCCAGATAATGATCCTAATTTTGTTTGTCGCACTCCTAATAATAAAATTTTTCAAGGAATATTATTGTTGGAAGCAAAACGCTCAGGTATGAAAGCAAAATTTAATGATAAAGGAGAATTACAATCTCTTGATGTAAAAGATATAACCCAGGAAATATTAGAACACTATCGTATTTTACAAGAAAAATTTTATCCTAAAAGAAATTCTAAAGATTTAGTAGATAGTAGAATAGCTCAAAGTATTAATTTTTTATTATATGCTCCGCTTTTTCGAGAATCAGAAATATATGAGAAAATATATAAAAAATCACCGGAAGAAGCATTGAAAATAGAAGGAGGAATAGCTGCTCCTAACGGTAAGTATGTTAAACAATTAGTAGATGCTAAAATAGGAACCAATATACATTTTAATACCAAAGCAAATTTAGAAAATAAAGCAAGTGAAGAAAAAGAGACTAAGATATCTTCAATAATTGAAAAAGCAATAACAACACTCGAGAAAGGCAAAAAGGTAAGTATTGAAGATAAGAGACGAGAAGAAATAAAAAGGCATTTATCTAAATCCTTAGAAGGAGCTTCTGATTATATATTAACATTCAAAAAAAATGATTTAGTAGATATAATACATCAAGAATTAGATAAAAGACAAACTTGGTGGTCAAAGATTGTTAATTATATAAGTATAAAATCATATTCTATTTCTAAAGAAAATCTTGAGAAAATAGGAAAAATAGTAAATAGTGAAATTAAAAATTCTCATACTCCTTTAAAGGTAGAAGTACAAGAACAGTTAAAACAAATCTCAAAAGAGTTAAATAGATTAAATAATCCGGCATTGCCGTCAGAAGCTAAAAAGGTTCAGGCAAAATCCAAAAAACCGCCTGTTCCTCCAAAACCTGAACACCTCAAAAAAAGAAATCATAGTAAGGGGTAATTTTGTTGTATTTGATTTTTCGTCATTGCGAGGAAAAATTGTAAATTTCGACGAAGCAATCTCGTGCCAAAGTCCTGAGATTGCCGCACTCCTTTCCAGTCGCTCGCAATGACGATTCGGTGTCCACACAAACAAACCTTTCGCAAGAATGATATCAACTCCTACAATAATTTATTACTTCCCATAATATTGTAGCCGCAATCTACATAATGAATTTCACCGGTAACACCTTTAGATAAATTACTAAATAAATATACTGCTGCTCCTCCTACATCTTCTTGGGTAGTATTACGTTTTAGCGGTGCGGTTGCAGCGTGAGATTTAAGCATAGTACTGAAATCACCTATTACACTAGATGCTAGAGTTTTGATAGGTCCCGCCGAAATAGCATTTACTCTAATATTATTTTCTCCCAAATCGTTTGCTAGATATTTTACACTAACCTCAAGCGCAGCTTTAGAAATCCCCATTACATTATAATTAGGTACAACTTTTTCAGCACCGTAGTAAGTTAACGTCACAATGCTTCCGCCGTCATGCATTAAGGCTTCTGCGGACCTTGAGAGTTCTAAAAGAGAATAACATGATATATGTAAAGAATTATGAAAATTTTCTAAGCTAGTATCAACATAACGTCCTTTTAATTCATTTTTATCAGCAAAAGCCATACCGTGAAGTAAGAAATCGAAGCTACACCATTTCTCTTTTATATCATCAAATAAATTACTAATTGATTTTGGATTCGTAACATCAAGTTCGCTAACAAAATTACAACCTATTTCCTCAGCGAGTGGTTTAACTCGTTTTGCTAGTACTTCCGATTGATAAGTAAACCATAGCTCTGCTCCGTGTTTTTTAGCAAGCTGTGCAATCGCCCATGATATTGACATATTATTTGCAATACCTGTAATTAAGCCTTTTTTTCCTTGTAGTAATCCCGTAGTCATTTATTTACTCATTATATTAAAACTTGCTGAAATGATAGCATGATGTATTATTTTGTAAACAAATAATCGATAAAAATGTATAAACCTAAAATCATATGTTTACTGCTAGGGATGTTAAGCGGTTTAGTTTTTGCTCCGACTTTCTTTATACCGGCATTATTAACGTTATCTTACTTATGTTATATAGTTCAAAAATCCGAAAATTGGCACGAAGCCGCAAAATTTGGTTATTTATTCGGTTTTGGGCATTTTTTAAGTGGAATATATTGGATAAGTATCGGTGTTAGCGTTTATATTGCGGATTTTTGGTGGGCAATTCCTTTTGCGTTATTTGGGCTACCTATAGTTTTAGCCTTCTTTATATCGGCAAGCTGTATGCTTAGCTTTTTTGCTAAGAATAATAAATATTATCAATTTATATTTTGCATATATTGGGTATTATTCGAGTGGGTACGTTCGTGGATTTTTACCGGTCTTCCTTGGAATTTGATCGGCTATGCTTTCTCGTTTTCAGATATTTTAATACAGCCTTTAAGTATATTAGGGATATATGGACTTAGTTTTATAGTTATATATATTTCTACATCAGCTTATCCTTTATTTAGCAAGCAATTTACTCAGTTAAAAATATTACTAGCTAGTTCAGTCTTAATATTAACCGCAATTGTTATTTATGGCAGCATAAGGCTAAGTAATAACCCTACAAATTTCACTGATATAAAAGTACGATTAGCGCAGCCTTCAATTCCTCAAACCGAAAAATGGAATGAAGAAGAATTTTGGCATAATTTAATGCTACATATTAATTTATCGGAAAATTCCGAGCCCACCGATTTAATTATTTGGTCTGAAGCAGCATTAGTAGTACCTGATGATATACCGCAAGTTAAATCAGAATTATTACAAATGCTAAATTCTACAAATGCTATTTTGATAACAGGAGGGATCTCGGATAATAAAAAACAAGGTGATGAATTTGAACTTTACTCAGCTATGTATGCTCTTGATAAAAATGATCATAAATTATTTGAATATCATAAATCACATTTAGTACCTTTCGGTGAGTATATGCCTCTTAAAAAGATACTACCGTTTAAAAAATTAACTCACGGTTTAATTGATTATAAAGAAGGAGACGGAGGGCATGTTTATCTTGAAAAATATAATCTTAAAATTAAACCTTTAATTTGTTATGAATCTATTTTTCCTGATTTTGTACGGACGAATAAT
The DNA here is from genome assembly GCF_019249195.1 of Rickettsia sp. TH2014. Lineage (NCBI taxonomy): Bacteria > Pseudomonadati > Pseudomonadota > Alphaproteobacteria > Rickettsiales > Rickettsiaceae > Rickettsia > Rickettsia sp. TH2014. The sequence goes on from NZ_MXAX01000138.1 coordinate 3,849, forward strand.
GAAATAGCCGATGTAATAATTAATATTACAAATGATTCATGGTATGGTAAATCAAGCGGTCCATATCAGCATTTTCATATTAGTAGAAGTAGAGCTGTAGAGAACGGTTTACCTATGATTAGAGTGGCAAATAACGGTATTTCAGCTATAGTAGATCCTTTTGGTAGAACAATAAAAAAACTAAATCTAAATGAAATAAATTATACTCAAGGTTTAATTCCTAAAAAACTAACCCATCCTACTATATTCTCGCAATTTGGTAATTTTACTATTCTATTACTCATCGTTTTTATACTATTAATTAATTATTTATTAGCCTTAATTCTTGATAACCAAAGGGTTTTAGCATTATTATATTAAATTTTTAATAAAGTTGCTTGATTAAATATAAAGTAATATATACTACATTTAAAGTTGAATAGACTTTATTAATAATTAATTTTTAATAATTAAAGCTTATTGTTAAAATGAATGATTCAATAAAACATCCGGACAAACTCGCAAGTGAACGTTTAAAAGAACGACGTCTTGCTGTAGGTATTAGTCAAAAAGAATTAGGGCAAGCTTTAGATATTAGCGCTCTCCAAGTTAAAAAATATGAAAAAGGTTTATGTGATATACCTATAAGTAGGTTATATGTTTTGCAAAAGTTTTAAATACGCCTTTAAAGTATTTCTTTAATAATTCTGAAGAAGAAAAGTTAAAAACTGACGATGAAAATACTTCTAATAATAAAATTGAATATCTATTCAAAGCAATAGAAAGTGATTTCTTAAATAATATTGCTGAAGAAGAAGGGCAATATGAAAATGACATCTCTTTTGATTATAAAGAATTATCAAGGACTATGGAAAGAGAACTTTTATCTTTAACTAGAGCATTTACTAGAGTACAAAATCCAAATATGGTCATGCCTCCATATTGCAGTTATG
>NZ_MXAX01000139.1:0-110 GCF_019249195.1 Rickettsia sp. TH2014
GTTAATATACAAGAAGCACAGGATCTTGCAACTCAATGGCTTTGGTCTTATAATAACGAAAGACTTAATATGGCTATTGGCGGTATAACACCAATACAAAAATTAGCTCT
>NZ_MXAX01000139.1:123-633 GCF_019249195.1 Rickettsia sp. TH2014
TCTACTCTCTATTGCGATTAAAAATGGGAGGATTAACGAGTGATAGAATAGAAAACAATTTTTAGGAGAATAAATATGAGTTTACATGAAGTAATAATTAAAATCAGTAAAATTTTTTCTCTTTTTATTCCCAAACAGGATATAGAGGAATCTAATAATAATATTCCTGCTAATAGAGAAACAATGCGCGATTATTATGAAGATTTAAATAACCCTCATTAAAAAGTATTTATCTATATGCAATTTGACATATTAATATAAATTGCTAATATTTGGAGAGTTTAGGTTTTGTTGCATGGAACGATTTTTCCGTCATTCCTGCAAGACCTTGTTGCGTAGATATAAAAAAAAGTAGCTGCGAACTAAGAAAAGTAGTAAATCGACAAAAAACTTAACCACAAGTGTGTATGTCAAAGCTACAAAAAGTTTGCAACTGGAAAGAATATAACAGAAGTTTAAAGAAAAGAGGAACAATAATTCTCACATTTTGTGAAGAATATTTAAAAGAGT
>NZ_MXAX01000140.1:0-110 GCF_019249195.1 Rickettsia sp. TH2014
GTTAATATACAAGAAGCACAGGATCTTGCAACTCAATGGCTTTGGTCTTATAATAACGAAAGACTTAATATGGCTATTGGCGGTATAACACCAATACAAAAATTAGCTCT
>NZ_MXAX01000140.1:123-4696 GCF_019249195.1 Rickettsia sp. TH2014
TCTACTCTCTATTGCGATTAAAAATGGGAGGATTACCAGATTGCTTCGTCGATCCCTATGGCGTCTTCTCGCAATGACGAAAAAAAACTCTACACACAACGCCGCCGGAGGGGTCACGGAATAACATTTATTTTTTCTTTTGACTATTAATAGCAGCATTCAACGCTAATTTAAACCACTTGCCTAATAACTCTTGATCCTCCATAATTTCAGATACCACCTTCCAATATGATAAAGTTACAAGTTTACCTTTACTTTGATATATAAATGGCTCAGAACCAAAAGATTGAAAATATTCATAAGTGCTTAGGTCTGACTTAAAATATAATTCATTGCTCTTAATAATTCCTACCATAACACCACTCTTATATATACCATATCCACCAAACATTGCACGAACGGTTACTGAACCATATGGTTCTAACAATTCTTTGACATATTCAGTAAGTTCATTTTTATTCATAATAATCGCTTCAAATACAGTAGCCCATAAATAAACATACCTAATATAATAAACAATGGAGTTAAAGGTAAGTCAAAATAGAAAGAACTAAGTGCAGCACAAAAATTAATAAATAAAGAGATAAAAATTGATATTATAATCATCTGAGAGGGGCTATATGCCACAAACCGTGCAATCATTGCAGGAATAAGTAAAACAGCGGTCACCATCAATGCACCGACAATCTTTATAGCAGAAAATACCGATAATGAGAGAAGAAGTAAAAATATTAGCTCAATAATATTAACTTTTAAGCCTTTTATGACTGCAATATCTCTATTGATGATTATAAGAAGAATTTGATTATAAAAATATACTATAAAGCTTATAATAGTTATTAGCACTACCCCTAGTATAATCAAATCATTAAAAGACACAGATAAAATATCCCCAAACAATAAATTTACTATATTGTTCTGCGAGGAAGTAAAATAATTAATAACTAAAGCAATAGCGAGCATAAAGCTAGAAATCAAATTAATAACTGCATTTTTTTCAGAATTATTTTTAAAAATAAACACAAATAATGAAAAAAGAATTGCAACTATTATTCCTGAATATATTAATGGAAAATGTGCTATAATGCTTATGCTAGCCGCTAAAAAACTGCTATGAGCAAGCCCGTCACCGAAATAAATATATCTCTTCCATAGGGCAATGCAGCCAAGGGGAGCAAATATGCAGCTAATTAAAATTAAGGCTAGTATTATTAAAGTCATCTGAGTATATTATATATGTTTGTTGTATAGTGTGGTGATTCTGATGTCATTCCTGCATAGGCGGGAATTCAGCAAAATATATAAAAATTTATTTTGTACTAATATTAAGTTTATTTATTATAGATTCCCGCCTGCGCAGATAATGACATATACTACTTGATAATAATATAATACCTATATCATAGACTATGTCTTCAATCGATAAAAAAGAATTAGAAAAATTTGAGAAAAGTTCTCATAATTGGTGGAATAAGGATGGGGAATTCGGTATCTTACACCGCATAAATCCTATTCGCCTTGAATATATAATAGAGAAAATAACCTCGCATTACAATGATATTTCTAGTAGGCCTCTTTGGAAATTCGCTTATAGGGAGGAATTTGAAGGAGACACGGAAGCACTTGCCACTGCAGCGTATATAAGCATACGTGAGGATGCGAGTACCGGATCGACGTACAAATTACCCCTAGAAGTAGAGTTTCCGAAGAGGTCTAGTTTAGAAATATTAGACGTCGGTTGCGGCGGAGGGTTAATTGCAACGCCTTTAGCTGCTCAAGGTTTTAATGTTACAGCCATTGACGCTCTGCAAAGTAATATTGAAACGGCAAGCACTTATGCTAAGGAAAACGGCGTAAAAGTAAATTATTTACAATCTACTATAGAAGAATTACAGAGTGACAAGCTATATGATGTAGTAATTTGTCTTGAGGTTATTGAACATGTAGAAAACGTGCAGCAATTTATACTAAATTTGGTCAAACATATTAAGCCAAATGGTATGGCAATAATTTCTACGATTAACCGTACTAAAAAAGCTTATGTACTTGGAATAATAGTTGCTGAATATGTTTTAGGTTGGGTACCTAAAAACACTCATGATTATAGCAAATTTTTAAAACCATCAGAATTTTATGAAATGCTTACGGATACCGACATCGAAATTAAAGAGCTGAAAGGCTTGGTATATGATCCTGCTAAAAATGAATGGAAATTAAGCGACGATATAGACGTAAATTATTTTATGTGTTTGGGTAGGAAAACAAACCGTCATTGCGAGGAAATTACGAAGTAATTGACAAAGCAATCTCAGGATATTTGATGAGATTGCCACGCAGCCATGGCTGCGGTCTTGTTGCATGGCTTGAAAAACACACTCGCTGTCATTCCTGCGAAAGCAGGAAGGACATAAAGAGCATTACCGGTCCACGCAATTGTAAAGGTTACGTAACCTTTACACGGTATGACACCGAAGGTGTTTTTTGAGCTATGCAACAACGCCTACAGTCGCTCGCAATAACATATATATATTTAAAAAAGATAATAAATGACTAATAACGTAATCACTAGATTTGCTCCGTCACCGACGGGATTTTTACATATAGGTTCGGCAAGAACTGCTTTATTTAACTATTTGTTTGCAAGGTATCATAACGGTAAATTCTTGCTTCGCATCGAAGACACCGATAAAGAGAGATCAACTAAAGAAGCTGTAAAAGCTATATTCGCAGGTCTAAAATGGCTAGGACTTGATTGGGACGGCGAAGTTATATTTCAGTCTAAACGTAATAATCTTTACAAAGAGGCAGCACTAAGATTACTACAAGAAGGTAAAGCATATTATTGTTTTACTAGCCAAGAAGAAATAGAAAGACAGCGGCAAAAAGCTTTAGAAAATAAACAACATTTTATTTTTAATAGCGAGTGGCGTGATAAAGATTCGTCCACCTACCCTACCGATATTAAACCAGTAATACGCCTAAAAGTACCTTGTGAAGGTAGTATAACCATTCATGACACTTTACAAGGCGATGTAGTAATTGAAAACTTGCATATAGACGATATGGTACTACTCCGGGCAGACGGCACTGCTACTTACATGCTAGCCGTTGTAGTAGATGATCATGATATGGGTATAACTCATATTATTAGAGGTGACGATCATTTAACCAATGCAGCAAGGCAAATTGCTATTTATCAGGCTTTCGGCTATGAAGTACCGAGCATGACTCATATACCTTTAATTCATGGAGCAGACGGAGCAAAATTATCCAAAAGGCATGGAGCTTTAGGTGTTGAAGCTTATAAGGATATGGGATATTTACCGGAAAGTTTGTGTAATTATTTATTGCGTCTTGGATGGAGTCACGGTGATGATGAAATTATCTCACCGGCTCAGGCTATAGAATGGTTTAATCTTGATTCACTTGGTAAATCACCTTCTAAGCTTGATTTTGCTAAGATGAATAGCCTTAATGCCCATTACTTAAGAATGCTTGACAATGATAGCTTAACTTCAAAGACTGTAGAGATATTGAAACAAAATTATAAGATTAGTGAGAAAGAGGTAAGTTATATAAAACAAGCAATGCCGAGCTTGTTAGTTAGAAGCGAAACATTACTTGATCTAGCACGGCTTGCTCAAATTTATCTCATAGATTCGCCTATCATTTATAACCAAGATGCAAAAGAGATAATAGAAAATTTTGATACAGATTTAATCAAACAAGTTATAGAATCCTTAAGCAAACTTGAGCAGTTTGATAAGGAATCCGTGCAGAATAAATTTAAAGAAATAGCAACTCATAATGGCTTAAAGCTAAATGACATTATGAAACCCGTAAGAGCTTTAATAACTGGCATGACCGCATCGCCTAGCGTATTTGAAATTGCGGAAATTTTAGGAAAAGAAAATATTTTAAAAAGGTTAGAAATTATATGAAAGATTGTATAAAAAAAATTGCTTTTGTTCTTAGTGGATTATTTATAATAACCGGTACTTTTATTGTATACAGAGTAGAAAATGTCGATGCTTCATCAGCACCAAAAAAGTACGGAGCGTGGACCTTAAATTGCACTCTTAATAATGAGAAAAAACAACTTTGCTTCTTATCACAACAAATTAATAATCTAGAGAAAGATAAAGAAAAGGAAATATTAGCCATTTATCACATAAGTGATTTCAATGGGGAGCAAGAAGAACAGGAATTAAAAATAATAGAAATAGTCCCGTCAAATGTTCAAATTCCGGCAGGTACAGTTATTAATAGCGGTGATAAACGAATAGCAGCCGGAAAATACGTAAATTGTACGGTAAACGGCTGTCAGGCTTTGGCTGTTATTACAAAAGATGATCTAGATATGATTTTATCAAACGATAATTATTTAGAACTAATCACTGCAGACGGCAAACAAGCTAAAATTTCATTTATAAAAGACGGTCTAAAGGAAGGTCTAAAAGCGTTGAGTAGATAGTAACGGAATTTAAGCTGTAATAGTTGAGATTTAATCTTACATTTAGTAAAATTAAGATAATANNNAATGGAGGATTAGAGATGAATCTAAATCAAAAAA
>NZ_MXAX01000141.1:0-1791 GCF_019249195.1 Rickettsia sp. TH2014
TCGGCTTACAGACTCCTTGCTCTTTTTCAAATTAAATTTCGTCTATCTACTTTCATTTATAGCAGTATACTCATTATAATTTACAAAATTGGCTGTGTTGTTGCATGTATATGTTATGTCATTCCTGCGTAGGCGGGAATCCAGCATAAAGCGAGATAAATCGAGCTTTTAATTTCAAAAATTTGCTGTATTTATACTTTTTTTGGATTCTCGCCTACGCGGGAATGATATCGAACGGATTTTTTGGTCCACGCGGGCAATGCTTGCTCTCAATGACGGCTTAGGTATCTTTTTCGCAGGAATGACAATAACAATCCCTTTATGTATCGATATAAGATTACCATTGAATATTTAGGCACGAATCTTGCAGGTTGGCAAAGGCAAGCAGGAGTAATGTCGGTACAACAAATACTAGAAGAAGCGATTTATAAATTTTCCGGTGAACAGGTAATATTGTTTGGGTCAGGAAGGACAGATGCCGGTGTTCATGCTATAGGTCAAGTAGCACATTTTGATCTTTCAAAACATTTAGAACCTCACAAAATTATTACGGCTATTAACTATTTTGCAAGACCGTATGCTGTAGGAGTATGGAATTGTGAATTAGCCTCCAATAGTTTTCATGCTAGATTTTCAGCTACCTCCCGTCATTATATATATAGAATTATTAATAGGTCTTATCCATCCGTAATTGATTTAAATAGAGCATGGTGGATTAGTTCGTCTTTAGATATTCTAGCTATGCAAAAAGCTGCCGCTTATCTATTAGGCAAACATGATTTTACTTCCTTTAGGGCTAGCTCATGTCAATCAAAATCACCGATTAAAACTTTAACTGAACTTAATATTGTTAAAGAAGATGAAGAAATAAAATTATATCTTTCAGCCCCATCATTTTTGCATCATATGGTGCGTAATATTGTCGGTAGTTTAGTGCTTGTCGGTAAGAATGTTTGGCAGGCGGAACAAATTAAAGATGTTCTAGAAGCCAAAGATAGAAAAGTCGCCGGTCCTACTGCTCCCGCAACCGGACTTTATTTTGTAAAAGCAGAGTATTAATAACCATAGTATTACTCCTATCTACTTGCCAATAGTATAACCTCCGTTCCGTATTGTAACTTTCAATATTTAACACTATTTACAAAAAATCAAAATAGTATTTAGTTTACTAAAAAATTAATAATTGGTTAATTATGATGAATCAAGGAGCTTTACAATCTAAACCCAATAATCCCCAAGCTATTGCTTTTCCTGAAGGTAAAACCATTTTGGCCACCACGAATACTTCTAAAGAATTATCATGTGTGTCAGAAACAAATCTAGACTTACAATTATTATATGACTCTATTGCTCCGGTAAAAAATGTTAAGTCTACTGTAGAAATGGTGGTTTATTTATTAAATTATTTATCTCCAAAAAATGAAATAATCGCTATGCAAAATACTATGCAGGCATTATTTATTAATTTATAACTATGAAGAATTTATAAGTAATAAATTGCTTGATAGATACAAAATTACAAAAATATCCAAAAATATTTATGACTATCAAATAGGGAAAAATTCTTATTTATATGGTTTTAAATCAAACAAAATTAATAACTCGCAATACAAAGAAAGTATTTTTAAAAATACAAGCTACGGAGGTTGCTGTATACGCCGCTATAAAAAATGATCATAAACAAACCGCTGAAGAATTAATAAAAGAAGTATTAAAAAATGCAGACTTACACTTAACCGTGTTTTCAGTGTAGAAGTCAAGATTTAATCTTACAGACATTATAAAAATTAT
>NZ_MXAX01000142.1:0-1185 GCF_019249195.1 Rickettsia sp. TH2014
AAGAAAAAAAGCTCTACAATTAGCTAAATACCTAAGATCTGAATCACCGGATTATGGCTATTTACGTACTGTATTTATGTATTTAAGGCAAGAATTAGAAGTAGTAGTTACAGCTCAACCTAAAAAATTACCTTATGTTCCAAATGAAGAAGAAATACAGAAATACTATGATGTAATATGGAAAAGTAAAAATATACAGGACATTATAATTATAAAAGTATTAATATATACAGGTATAAGAGTAAGTGAGCTGGTAAGGTTAAAAAAGCCTGATGTTGACCTGAATGGATGTCAAATTAGAATTATTGCTGGAAAAGGAAAAAAAGATAGAATAGTACCGTTTCCAAAAAGTTTTCGGGAAACATTAGCAATGTATATCACCAGTACCGCAGAGAATAAGACATTGTACTTATTTGAGTCAAGCTGGAAAAAACCATATTCTGATAGAGGAATTAGAAGAATATTAGAAAAATATAGTAATTTAGCTGGTATGAGGCAGAATATTTCTCCACATAAATTACGTCATTTTTTATTTACTTGGCTTAAAAAAAGAGGAATAGACGACGCACTCATCCAACCATATTCTGGTCATGAAACCCGCAAGTCTCTAGAGATTTATTCAAAATTATCATTATCAGAAGCTCAAAAAATATATGAAGAAAATATCAAGAATTTTCCAGTTTAAGCTGCTCAACTTTGCCGCTCCTTGCACGATCTTTAGTATCGGGCCTGTTAGTACTGATTTCTGTCGAACTTGATTTCTCTGCAGTATCTTCATCACATTGCAGATAATTCTCACTATCACTTTGTATACTTTCATAGCTTGATGTGATATATTTTGTTACACTCACATCATATTCTGATTTGCTCTTGAGAATAGGTCTACCATCGGGAGATGCGTCATATACATACACTTCTATAGTATTATTAGTTTTAGTGTTGCCGAGTGAATTATTATTCATATATTAAATCAATTAATTTGTAATTAAAGCGTACCCTCTTGATTTCCTTATCCTAGCGATACGTTTAATATTCTTATCCATATCATGTTGGGAGTTACAGTGGATAACTTCATAATTACCTTTATTAGAGTACAAAGAACCCCAGCTACATATAAGATCAGTAGTACCAAATAAATTAGCTTGAGTAGTTAATCTATAATATTTATGATCTTTAGTCCAATAA
>NZ_MXAX01000143.1:0-3333 GCF_019249195.1 Rickettsia sp. TH2014
TGCAATACGGAGGCACGACCAGAAATAATATTTTAGGTGGATGAGCTTTGCTAAGTGCCAGCAGTATAATTTGCTTTTCGCCGCCGGAAAATTTACCTAGAGGCTGTGAAAGCAGCGATAAGAAACGCTTAGGCGAGCCTGTAAGCTCTAGCGCACCGCTAGAAGTTAACCGTTCATTATTAGGGAATCTACTTTCCCATAAAGTAATATTTTCTTCAAGGGTTAGCTCGGTAAATAGCCTCCCTTCAGCTTTTTGTGTTAGTGTAACCAGCGTACGGGCTTTCTGAGCTTTAGGTATTTTTTCGATTCTGATTTGATCTAAAAATACTTTCCCACTAGTAGACTTCAAATAACCGGCAAGTATTTTTGCTAAAGTAGATTTCCCGCTACCGTTGTGTCCCAGTATCACAACAAACTCTTCTTTAACAATATTTAAAGTAGTTTCAGCAATTATAGACTCACTTCTTTCCTTAACTTTGAACTGTATTTTTTCTGCATATAAATAAGGTTTCATAATTTTGTCTTTTTAATCGACAATGTACTCATTTTTTCCGTCATTGCGAGGAAAAATTGAAAATTTTGACGAAGCAATCCCAGGAGTTTATATTATTTCATGAGATTGCTTCGTCGGTGCCTATGGCATCTCCTCGCAATGACGATTTTCGAGCCATATTACTTCTTACCCACCGTACTGAGTGAAATAAACAATACTATCCCGAGTATAAGCTTAAGGTTTATGGGATCGATGCCGATTCGGAGTAAAACGCTCAGAGCAATAAAGTAAAATAATATGTCTATAAAACAAGAAAATATCTCTTTAAACGCATTAAAATTATTAGCATGAACTAAAATATGTCGCCCTATGACAATCGCACCGATACCGACTAATGCCACTCCAAAACCCATATTAATATCGGCAAAACCGTTTATTTGTGCCGATAAAGTGCCAGTTAAGGCAGCTAGGTAGTTGCTTATGCTAAGCCTAAGCGTACGATAAAGCTCAGCAGGTTTTCCTAAATTAATCAATAAATCTTTATTAAAACCAAAAGCTCGAAGGAACAAACCGAGCTTACCTTTCAATAAAATTATAACAGCAAATATAATAAGACAATTAATGATTATTAAAGGCACTAACCAATTTTCGAGATCTAATATAGATAGCAAAGTCGGCATACCAAGAACCGATATATTAGGACGCTGCATAATTTGCAAGTTAACGGAATAAAGCATAAAACTTGCAAGTATTCCGGCTATCAGCCCGTTAATGCGGTTATTTTTCTGCATAAAACTAACCATGCTGCCGATAATTCCGCCTGATATTACGGCAAATATTAATGCAGGCAATAACCTCAATGAAATAGTGCGGGCAAATACCGCCGCACCAAGTACATAAGTACCGTCTACGGTAAGATCGGTAATTTTCAAGATTCAATAACTTATATACATCCCTAAAATAAGCGGCAGCATTATTAAGGATTGCTCAAGAGCAGTAACTAAAATGTTCATGTTACTACTCTGTAAGTTTTTTTAATAAAAGGAAGTACGGATAAATTTTCCTTAGTAAGAATATCTTGTTTAACAAATGATTTAAGGTTAATAAATAAAGTTAAGTCTTGCATATCCCCAAACGGAATATCTTTCGGCTCTGTTCCTTGTAAGTTTTTTTGCCATTAACCCCGCTTCCACGCCTATTTGCTTTTCTTGCACTCCTACGGCAATAGTTGCTCCGCTAATTACCGAACCTTCATAGGAAGCAATTATCGGAATACGGCGTTTAAATGCTTCTTGCTTTAAAATATTAATTCCGCTAACTACCAAATGATCTTTCAGAATTACAAAACTCTGCGTATTTTCAGGAGCATTTTTTACAGCGGTCGGCATATCATTTAAATTTTGTCTCATTACCGTGTGCAGAGAAATATTGTTTTTTCCAGTATATAATTTTAACATTTCTACTTCAGGTATAACTTTCTCGCTACTGCTATAAATTAAAGTAATATTCTGTAAAAAAAGGTAATTTACTAATGGTGTCGGTGATTTTTATCTCATCGTTAACACCGGTAACTAAAGGTAGGTTTTTACTGTTAATCATAGCAGCAGCACAAACAATCGGTTTATTTGTTATATGAGAAATAACAGTTTGGCTGGTTGTCGTGCCTATGGGAATTATTACATCAATATCCTGATCTTTTATTTGCTTTACAATGGCAAGCAAAATATTAGAATCAGCATGAGCATTTTTAACTATAATTTCTGCATCTATATCTTTTAGCGACTCTTTAATTCCTGATATAATCTCAGTCATTGCGGCATGTTCAAGTGGAACAATGATTGCTACTTTTTTTGATCCGCATAAACTTCGGTTGTGATAAATAAAACAAAAAGAAAAGAAAAAAATTTTTGAAAAATATTAGAGATAAACATTTTAATATCCTGTCATAAGTTATAATTTAATAATCAAAATCTCAATTTGCATATAGCAAACATATAAACGCAAAAAATTATCTACGCCAACACCAATTTTGTATTAAACTATTCACCTTTAAAGATATCATAAATATTTTTAACTGTAGAAATATAAAGTAAAGATAAAAAACTTATCTTTCTTTGACTAGAAGCTAAATAGCCAAGAAAGCTCTACCTTAGAGGCTATCTGTAAATAAATTTTAAGGCTAATTAAATTATTTTTTGCTGCAAATAGTAAGATTTTTTTGAAATACGAATAATATTCTTCCAAAAATCTTATCAATTTTTGCTAGAAAAGCTCTTTTAACTACTAATTAAACTTATTTATAGATAGTCTCTTAATTTTTAATATTTAGCACTATTTTAAGATTATGTCAATAACCAATAAATAGTATTACCTGAGATAACCATACTTCAATGTCATTCCCGATTTTGTGAAAAGTTATTATTGCATAAAGTTGCTACGTGGATCGATTGTACCTCTGTCATCCCGTGGCTTGACCTTATAGTACCGAGACGTTTTTGTTCTATGTCATTCCCGCGCGGCATTGTTGCGTGGACCGGTAAAACCCACTGTGTCACCTAGTTCGCTTGACCACGGAGGCCATAAAAATAATAAACAAATACTAATATTTTAGTATTTTTCTGGATATCGTGGTCAAGCCACGGTATGACACCGAACGGATTTTTTGGTCCACACAACAACACCTTCCCGCGTAGCGGGAATCCAGCATAAAGCAAGATAACTCGAGCTTTTAATTTTAAAACTTGCCGTATTTATGTTTTTTTACTGAATTCCCGCCTACGCGGGAATGACATAAACGAGCCGTGGGTCGTGCCTCCGTATTGCAGTTTAGAGTAAATAGT
>NZ_MXAX01000144.1:44-1483 GCF_019249195.1 Rickettsia sp. TH2014
TTAATTTTACTAAATGTAAGATTAAATCTCAACTATTATATGCATGGCCAGTATGCTTTTATATTATCTATTTTCACTGTGGGAATATTATGAAAAATAATTTTAATTTTACCAGTGAGCAAATTATTCATCAAAATTTTATTGTTTCAATATTTCAGATATTTAGTTTCATAATATGGACCTATTTAAGCTATTATATCTATCCCTTAACTCTTTTAAGAGTTAATATAGTAATATTTGACATTCTTATTCTTATTTTTCCTTATTTATTAAATATAATAACTGCTCCTTTGAGTTTATTGATATTACAAGTTATACTAATTTCATTTTCTCTTAATTATTCACCTGCTGTACCTATATATATAAAGCATTTTCCAATTTTTAAACATTTTACCTATCCAAGTTGGTTATTTGCTTTATCACGAGCCTTAATGCATATTATTACCTCTTTTGGACTAGTTTTTTAGTTAAATATTTTGATAATTGGGGGGGTATTGTTTATACTAATTCCAGTAAGTATAGGTTTTACGTGGAGAATATTATATTTTGAAAAGCTGGATAAAGTGGTTGAAAGCTATCCTCAAACTTCGTTAGTGACCGTTCCAGCTGATAATCTTTAGGATATAGATACTGATAGCATAAAAATAAGAGCCTTTCTTTTATTACTGTAATTTTAAAATATACAGCTATAGTTACAAAATGTATTAAAGTCTCTTCAATAATTTTTTTAGCTTTCTCAGGTGATTTAGCTCCTAAAGTCTGTATATTATGGGCTCTATCAAAAAGTTTTATGAGGGCTGTATCATATCTTTTTTGTTTGATTAACAGGTTTAAGCTTTCCTCGGCACTGATTTTTCCATAAGGTTTGATTCTAGTTAAACCTTCTACATGTTTTGCTATTTCTTTACCAAAAATTTCGACGATCATCTTTTCAGTAAGCTCTGTATCCTCAATAGTATCATGAAGTAGAGCAGCATTTATCATGTTAGAAGTAAAAAGCTTAGGGGCTTCGTCTGCTACAAACTCCGCAAGCATAATCGCTACTTCAATTAGATGAGAATAGGAAGGATCGCCTGATTGACGCATTTGTGAACCGTGATATTTACGAGCGTAGTAGATGGCTTTTTTGACTTCCTCTATATCAACTGGATTTTTTACTTTAGTGTTTAAATATTCGAGTTTATCAAGTAGCTTTTTAGCATAAACGCAAACTTCAAACTTTTCTTTCCAAGAGCTTATATCTTCCATAAAAAGTTATTTCTTATTTTTGTTAATAATAGTTGATTACAATTAAAGTAAAAATTAAAAAGTTGCAATAATAAATAATTTTTTAACTTTAAATATATTAGCAACTTTTGATTATTTTGTATTTTAGCAACTATCATTTTACTTTATTAGTTGCTTTAGCTTCTTGTTCTTGCTGTAATTTATACTCTGCT
>NZ_MXAX01000145.1:44-3209 GCF_019249195.1 Rickettsia sp. TH2014
TTAATTTTACTAAATGTAAGATTAAATCTCAACTATTACATATAAAATGATTTGATTTCATTCCCGCATAGCGTTGGCGTTGTTGCATAGATCGGTTTTTCCGTCATTGCGAGGAAAAGCTGTAAGTTTTGACAAAGCAATCTCAGGATTTTATTATTTCATGAGATTGCCGCACAGCCTATGGCTGCTCGCAATGACGTAAATCTAAACTACGAGGCTTTCTTTCTTTTATTACCGTAATTGTTACCGTCAAAAGTTTTTTTATGATTATTATCAAAAGAATTAAACTTTTTACCCTCAACGCCTGCTCTTTTACCGAATGGTCTTTTACGATTATTTTTATCACTCCTAAACTCACTGCGTGGTGTAGATTCACCTTTATTTAATAGACGATCAATTGCACGCCATCTAATAACATCATCAGGAGAAATAAAAGACAGTGCATGGCCGGTGCCCCCTGCTCTACCCGTTCTACCTATTCTATGTAAATAATCTTCAGGACACATAGGTAAATCATAATTAATAACATGCTGTGTATGAGGAATATCAAGTCCACGAGCCGCTACATCAGTTGCTACCATTATTCTATGATTTGACTTACGAAATGATAAAATTACTCTTTCACGTTGACGCTGACTTAAATCACCATGTATAGCTTCTGCTTTATGATTTTCATATTTTAACATTTTAGCTAATTGATCAGCAGAGCGTTTAGTCTTCACAAAAATAATTACCGATCCTTCCCTATTACCAAGTTGTTTAGTTAATTCACTAAATTTTTCTTTATCAGAAACATGCATTGATTCCTGTTTTATTTCTGCAGCTGCTTTATTAGTAGCGCCTACTGTAATACGTATCGGATTGTTTAGATATTTTTGAGAAACAGCAATAATATGTTTTGGCATAGTAGCAGAAAACATTAAAACTTGTCTTTTTTCCGGTAAAAATTTATTGATTTTTTCTAACTGTTCTTTCATCCCCATATCAAGCATTCTATCCATTTCGTCAAGTACGGTTATGCCTATACGATCAATTTTTAAACTTCCTCTATTTAAGTGATCGATAATACGCCCAGGCGTACCGATAATCACTTTCGGATTCCTTTTTAATTGCATAAATTGTTTAGGCATCGGTTCGCCGCCTATCAAAACTGCACTATTAATTTTATAGGATGTAGTTACTTTATTTAAAGTACTGTGTATTTGCGTTGCTAATTCTCTAGTCGGAACAAGAATTAAAGCAGTAGTTTTATTTTTAATAAATGAATCAATTAACGGCAATAAATAAGCGAGAGTTTTTCCTGAACCTGTTTGGCTAGAAGCGAGTATGTCCGACCCCGTCATTGCAACCGGAATCGATTGCTTTTGTATTTCAGTCGGCTCAGTGATATTCATTGTCTCAAGAGCGATAATTAATTCTTCAGATAAATTAAAATTTTTCATTATGTAATCCAATATAGTTTTAAGTCAAAATATGCACATTATTGATTAGATCTATTACATAACCCATTTCTTAAAGATATATGAGACGCTCTCTCAGCCTTACATACTTAACTATAGTACGCTTGAGTAGAGTAGAGATCTCTTATTTCCTGAGCCTAGCTGTAAATAAATTTTAACTGATAATTTAATTCTTTTTGGCTGCAAATTATAAGATTTTTTTGAAATATGAATCATTATTTCTTCAAAAATCTTATCACTTTTCGCTAAAAAAAACTCTTTAATTACTAATTAAAATTTATTTACAGATAGTCTCTAAGATAAGTTATGCAGGTTATTGTATAAAAAATAAGTTATAGTAAATTAAAATAACGACTTATATAATTATCCTGAATCAAAAAATATGCTTAAGCTAGATTACAAACCAACTAAATATATAAAACGATAATGAATAATGAAACTATTTTTAGAATCTTATTCAAGCCAGAATAATATTATTAGATTTAGGGCATTTTCATGCCCTTTAGTAAAAATAATTTATTATACTTAAAATTATATAGGTTATTATAAGACAAAAACAAAATATTTACTATTGTGATAAAGATGACTAGACTACCCTAAATTATAAACAATTTTGGATAGCTGCTTTTGGTATTATAAATATATTTATTTAATTCTGAGGTTAACAGCGTAGGTTTTTCCTTGCTTTTCTTCAAGATCAAAAATTACATCTTGTCCTTCTTCAAGGCTATGCAAACCTGCCGCGTCTACGGCTGATTTGTGTACAAACACATCTTTGCCGCCATTTTCCTGTTCAATAAATCCAAAATTCTTCGTAGAATTATACCACTTAACTTTACCTACTATATTTGTAGCCATAAAAACCTTTATTAGATAGAAATTACTTATTTGAACTTAACACACGCTTATAATAACTAAAACTTAAATTTTACTTTAAATCTTACTTAAATATAAGAGTCGATAAAAATTCATTATGCAAAACTACCTTACCTTGCGGCATTTGTCAATAAACATGTCAATAACATGCAAGAGAAAGTATTACTTTCTGAAACTAATCTATCATATTATTACTATTTTGTCACTATTTAAGTTAATTATCTAAATAAATTAATGAGTAAACTAACTATTTTAAAGTGGTTTAATATTTTTTTTATATCCGACTAATATATTAACGATAAAAGTACTTGCTTTTTTGTATTTTTTTTATTATTCTGTCCACTTAGAAAAATACAGTTCTGTATTTATAATTGCCCGCGTGATGGAATGGTAGACATAACGGACTTAAAATTCGTGGAGCGTAAGCTCTTGCCGGTTCAAGTCCGGCCGCGGGTACCATTCGCCAGTTTTAGGCAAATTCACCAATGTATCAAACGGCGAACGCAGCATAAAGTCATGCTTTCCAGGTTTCAATATTAAGTTCCCAAATATTAAATTTATTAAACGTCTTTTTTCGCTCACGCCGGAACTTTTAAATATCTTATAGGCACTTGAGGCTGTCGATATCAAGGAAACTAGCATTTTTGTAAAGCTATCATCATCTTTTTCACGCGTTTCAATTTCTTTTGTTATTTCTTTGCATTTCTGCTCCAATTCTAATCGTTTTTCTTCGTGTTCCTCTTCGCTTATTTGTCCCTTAATATATAAATTCATTAATCTATCCATAGAATCTTTTGGCAACCCCCCCAAAAACAATCGACAAAAGGAG
>NZ_MXAX01000145.1:3306-3384 GCF_019249195.1 Rickettsia sp. TH2014
GGATGCCTGTAGCGTCTATACTGAGAGAGCACAAAATACCATCAGCGACATTTTATAAATGGAGATCAAAGTATGGTG
>NZ_MXAX01000146.1:44-3818 GCF_019249195.1 Rickettsia sp. TH2014
TTAATTTTACTAA
This sequence comes from Rickettsia sp. TH2014, assembly GCF_019249195.1. Taxonomy (NCBI): domain Bacteria; kingdom Pseudomonadati; phylum Pseudomonadota; class Alphaproteobacteria; order Rickettsiales; family Rickettsiaceae; genus Rickettsia; species Rickettsia sp. TH2014. Next base: position 58 of record NZ_MXAX01000146.1, read on the forward strand.
ATGTAAGATTAAATCTCAACTATTACAAAAATAAATTTATTTCGTTATTAAGCCAATTCCTTGCTTGCGTGGATAATAAATCATAAATTTTAGCTCTAATTTTGTTATAATATTCCTTAATATAATTTATTTCATCAATATTAAGTAGTTTCGTATCAATCAATTTACTAGCATAAGGTACTAGGCTTAAGGTTTCAAATTCAAGCCATCCGCTATTTTCTTTTACATACATTAAATTTTCTATTCTAATTCCGTATTTTCCAGAAATATAAAAACCCGGTTCATTAGATAAGATCATACCTGCTTTAAGTATTGTTTTATTACGAAGATTTATGCTTTGTGGTCCTTCATGAACGCTTAAGAAACTCCCTACTCCATGCCCTGTACCGTGCGGATAATCTAACATTTCTTGCCATAAATATTGCCGAGCTAGTATATCAAGATTAGCTCCTGCGATGATATTTTTTGGGAATTTGGCGTTAGCTAAAGCAATATGTCCTTTAAGTACTTGCGTATAACGCTTTTTCTGCTCCTCAGTCGGCGTACCTATCACGATTGTCCTTGTTATATCGGTAGTAGCACCTTGGTACTGACCACCGGAATCAATCAGTAATATCCCCTGCCCTATAATTTTTTTAGCATTTTCAGGAGCAGCTCTATAATGAATAATGGCACTATTTTCCTGAAATCCGCAAATAGCAGGAAAACTATCAGAAACATAGTCTTCTTGTTTGGCTCGTTGCTCCGTAAGCTTTAAACCTATAGAATGTTCGTCATTGCGAGCAGTCGAAGACTGCGTGGCAATCTCATCATATTCTCCTGAGATTGTTTCGTCGGCGCTTTGCGTCTTCTCGCAATGACGAGTACTTTCCTCTAACTCAGCAAAAAACTCACATAAAGCTACTGCATCTTTAATATGAAAATCGATTGCATGCTTAATTTCTACATCGTTCTTACACGCTTTAAGCGTTAAGCATGGATCGGTAATTTTTTGTACTTTTTTATCAGCTATTAAGTCCATTATATGCAGAGAGGCTATAATATCATCAATCAAAATATCGTCATGACTCTTTAAAATATTTTCAAATTCTTCTTCCGGTAAAATTGTTATTTCAGGACGTGCATTAATAATTTCGGCATCGATTCTTGTAGTATCGATAAATAGATATAATTTTGTAGACGTAATGATTACTTTTGCAAACATTAAAGGTGTATAAGCAACGTCACTAGCCCGCAAATTTAGTAACCAACATATGGAAGAGCTATCGAGAATAACTAAGGCACATTGCTCATTATAATTACTAGACCCCGAGGTCAAGCCGCGGGATGACAATGCAACTTCTCGACATTTACTTATTTTATCAATATGACTAACGCCTGCAAATTTAATATCATGTAAATAAACTTTAGAGTTTGGCTCTGATGGCTGATTATGCCAAATTTTATCAATTAAATTTCCGTTAATCTTCTGAAAATTGAAGTTTAAATTTGATATGGCGGGATAAGTAAATAATTCAGGATCGTAACCTATTTTTATATCTTTACCAAACTTAGATATCTCTTTTAAGTCAAAAATCTGAAATATTGTAGGATCAAGTTCTCTTGCTGCCTGCTCTAAATAACGTCCGTCGGTAAAAAACAATGCTGTATCTTTACATATAATAGCCATACCGTTTGAACCGGTAAAACCTGTTATATATTCAAGCCTTTTAGCATACGCAGGTACATATTCGCTCATATATTTATCGTTAGACGGAATTATATAACCGTCTATATCACATTCTGTGAATAAGCTTCTAAGTAGATTAATGCGGGTTTTTGTCATGTTTATAGCCCTTATGTCATTCCTAGTTCGATGTCATTCCCGCGGAAGCGGGAATCCAGTAATTAAAATGCGCATATACAACAAGTTTTTAAAATTAAAAGCTCGATTTATCTCGCTTTTTTCTAGATTCCCGCTTTTGCGGGAATGACATAAACAAGCTATGCAATGTTGCTGCTCATAGACTGGAATGACGTTTATACCATCCATAATATAAAGGAATACCGAGCATAGTAAAGGAGCTAGCTATAATCAGAGTTTTAATAGGTGTTTCATAGATAACCCATACACAAAAGATAATCGATATTATGGCTATAAGTAAATAATAATAAGAAAATTTTTCTTTTGAGTTAAAAATTACCTTTAGGAAAGCTAAGCTACAAATTAGATAGACGAATAAGAATGTTGTCGCCGAGAAATCTATTATTTGCGTAATCTGTGTGGCAAAATTATCATTTGCCGTAAAGATTAATAACGGCACAATTCCAAGGCAGCTTACAATAATTCCGTTAGTTGGAGCGTTGTTGCTATTTTTCTTAGCAAAGAATTTCGGTAATAATCCGTCTTCTGCAAGCCCAAGAGCTATCTGTCCGCTAGTTAGCACCCAAGCATTGAGCGTACCTATACATATAATCGAGGCTATAATCGTGATTACGCTTGACCATTTACCCCCGAATAATAATGTAGCGGCATCGGCATAAGGAGCTTTAGAGCTAATAAGTTCAGAAGCAGTGATTAATCCCATTATACCTATGCTATTGATAATATATAACACCGCCACGCAGAAAGTTCCAACTATTATGGCTTTTGGAATGGTTTGTGCTGGATCTTTTACCGCTCCTGCCGTGGTAGTGGCACACTCAACACCGATAAATCCCCAAAAAGTAAGAAGTGCAGCTCTTCCCATAATGGTTGGAATGCTTAAACTCTCTACTTCTTCAGCTATAGTTATATTATCTATATTAAAATGAGATAATGCACATAAGCCCACTACAAGCAACGGAACGAATTTTAAGAGAGTCAAATAAAACTCTGCTTTTCCTGCTACTTCAGGACCTTTTAAATTTAAAACCGTAATAACACCTAATAATATTATCTGTAATATTAAATCTAAAACCGCTTGTGATTGAAAAAAAGGCGTTAGATAACCTATTGCCGAAATGACAACTATACTTGTACTGACAAAGGATATAACCCAGTAAGTGAAGCCGGTGAAGAAGGCTATTTTATCCCCGAAACTCTCTCGTACATAAACGTGCGGACCGCCTGTTTTAGGAAATTTTGCACATAAGGATGAGAATACAAGGGCTATACTCATAGCACCGAATAATGAAAGTACCCAACCCCAAATGCTATATATACCGAACGGTGCTAAACTTAGCGGTAATATAAAAACGCTAGTACCGATTTGACTGCCGGTTACTAAGGCAAAAACCGCCCAGAAACCTAATTTTTGCGACATAATTTTGTTATTGATTTAATTATAGAAACGGCTTTTAATATAGCTATAAAAACGATTTTATGCAACTTATTAAAAACACAATTTCCTTTTTAATTATTTTTATATTATGAAAGTAAAAAAATAATAAAATATATAATATTTTTGGGCAGTATTATTTTAGCTATTTATCTTAATATTGAACCTCTGTATACACCTACCGCTTTAGTTACTTCGCCTACCATTACTTATTTTCCTAAATATATTGCTCATAAATCCTTAACTTCTGAAAAATTTCAAGGTAATAGCGTAGAAGCAGTACAAAATGCTTTAATGAGCTACGTAGAAGGAATAGAAGTAGATGTGAGATTATCAAAAGATAGTGTTCCTTTTTTATATCAGGCTGATACCTTAGAAGAAGCTACAAATGGATATGGTAAACCGGAAAAGTATAAATGGGAGCAACTTAAACAGGGTCGTGCCTCCGTATTGCAGTTTAGA
>NZ_MXAX01000147.1:44-6004 GCF_019249195.1 Rickettsia sp. TH2014
TTAATTTTACTAAATGTAAGATTAAATCTCAACTATTACACATTAAAAGCAGAAATATTTCACATACTACTAAATGATTGTAGTGATTATTATAGAAATAATGAAGATGTTAATAATGCATATCAATGGCTTAAAGAAGTTGGCGTAAGATTTAGTGTAGTTAGAACTGCAAGTTTAAACGAAGCAACATTAACCTCAGAAAATTTTAACTTTAACAAAAAGTCAGCTGAGTTAGGGTCTGTAGTAATAGAACTTGAACAAATATTAGAAACATTAGGTATTGCTAAAGATAATTTTGACACTAATGATTTATAAGTAATCTTGTTTGTTTCTTATCTCATAACTTCCCTTGCTTCATAAGATAAGTTATGGTAGGCTAGTTTATCTTAATTAGTAACTCAAGTTTATTTTAGCGTTGCCGGTATGGCTCGAAAGAACATTATATCATTCCCTCATATTATTGCGTGGATACCAAGTCGTCATTGCGAGCGACTGAAAGGAGCGTGGCAATCTCATAAAATAATACTCCTGAGATTGCTTTGTCAATTACTTCGTAATTTTCCTCACAATGACGCTAAAATCCTACTATGCTCCTTTTTCTTCTTTTCAAATCCGGCTATTGCCGATCCTGAAATCACTGAATCCTTTAAATGTTCAAAACTTTTTCCTTACTTTGAAAAAAAATTTAACATCCCATCTAATACATTACATTCAATAGCCTTAAAAGAATCGGGAAAAAAACATACAACCCGTAAAATTAGAGTAGTATGGCCTTGGACGGTAAACGTTGAAGGAAAAGGCTATTATTTTAATACAAAAAGAGAAGCTGTAAGTTTTGTTAGAATAGAGCTTATAAGAGGGCGAGAGAGTATTGATGTCGGATGTATGCAGATTAACTTAAGACATCATTTAGGAGCTTTTAATTCCCTTGACCAAGCATTCGATCCAAATAATAACGTTCGTTACGGGGCAGAGTTTTTGCGCTCAAAATATGATCAGTTAGGGAGTTGGCACAAAGCTATAGCACATTACCACTCAGCCACTCATTCCTTAGGGTTTAAATATAAGCAAGATGTAGTTAAAATAGCAAGTAATATGGCTCTTTATAAAGCATCCTTACATAGTTATCTAAATAATAATGAAGGGGCTTTAGAAGATACAATTCCAGTAAATAATAACAAAATTCAAAAAAAATCACTTTTTAGTGGCAATAAAAGATACAGAAGTAGTATTATGGTACCGATTCCTGCTAAAATTAATTAAATTTTATGAGTATACTCGTTGAACTTAAAAAATTGGCTACGTCATCCTACAATTACTGCGATACTGAACGTTTAAGTATACGCTGTGTTCCTCGTCTTGTGGATTCCTTGCTCTTTTTCAAGTTGAACTTCGTATACCAGCTTTTCATTTACTTTTTAATATTAGTAAGTGCGGTAAAAGTAAATGCCGATTTTAACAATATTCAAGATAATTTTGAATATCAGGAAGAGCAGCTAACAATAGAATTACCTTGGAGCGACTGTACCGAAATTCATAAATTATTAGAGGAAAAATTATCTTTTTCAGAACAACAAATAAAAAAAGAAAATAAAATTCATGAGAAGTATAAGCAATTTTATTTAAAACATAATAATCTTACTAATTTTTCTATGCAATTTCTTGAGAAAAAATCTGAGACTAATGGGGTAGAAACTTTAATATCAGGTTTTTTAAAATTTTGTGAAGATAATTTCCAAACTAGTAAAAGTAAATCTAATTCCCTAAATTATTACATTAAAAAACAACAAGATCAATGGTTTAATGATATAAGAAACGAGAATTACAAAATACATTATAGAAAAAAATACGAAGATAATATCTTTAGAAATAATTAATTTATTTCAGCACTTGATTCATATATTATTTAATTTATATTAACTATAATAATATACAAGGTTATTTATGTTAAAGAAATTTATATTAGTATTGTTGTGTATAAGTAGTGATAAATCTCTAGGAGAATCTAATAAGACCGCGAACAATATTTCAGGGATAGAAAGAAAAAAGTTTCTAGTAATGATAAACAACTAAAACCTGTCTACTTAGAGCATTTGGATCTAATTTTGGATTTAAATCCTTCAGAAAAAAGCCTGTTGAGTTTAGAACCTTTATCACCTAACAATAAAAATACGAAACCTATAGTTGTAGGTATTCAAGAGAATTTTGAAAGGCTAGATAGAGTTAAAGGGGATGATATTCGCGCTGCAAGACAGAGAGAACTTATTCAAAATAGTTGGTTAAGAGGAGATCTTATTTCTCGATTCCCGACTAACACTTTAGGTCAAAAGATAGAAGATAAATGGAAGGGATTATATATTCAACAGATTAAAGCTAAAAAATCACCGAAATAATGCAGTAGAGGGAATAAGTGACAGCTTATTTATCAAGCATGCAGCTGACGATATAATAAGCCGATTAGGGATGATTGATAAGGATTTTTCGGATATTCTAGAAATATCGGCTAAATGCGGTTACCTTACAAAACTGTTAAAAACTACCTACCGAAATGCCGATATTACTGCAACGGATATGTCGCCTTTATTGCTTGATTCATTTAGGCATGATCGTAAATTATTAATTAGACATCTTTCCAAACCAGCTTATAGAGAGGAATTTAAAGGAGACACGGAACACAGCGCCACAGCGTACACACTAGTACGTGAGGATTCGAGTACCGGATCGACGTCTAAATTACCTCTAGAAGTAGAGTTTGGGAAGATGTCTATTGATGATGAAGATTTAGAATTTCCAAAAGACTCTTTTGATTTAATTATTTATTCATTAGGGTTACACTGGATAAATGATGTGCAGAGTTTTCTATCTAATATAAGAACATTTTTAAAGCCTGACGGTATTTTTATCGGTAATTTTGTCGGCGGAAATAGTTTAAAGAATTTACGTAAATCTTTAATAGATGCCGAAACAGCAAGTGGTTTTAAACACTCTCCTCATATTTCTTCTTTTATTCATTTTGACCATGTCCCAATGCTATTATCACAAGCAGGATTTGCCGAAGTAATTGTTGATTATGAAAATATAGAGTTAAAATTTGATAATCCTTTAGCGTTAATGAAAGAAATAAAAAATATCGGTGAGTCAAATTCACTAAATGCTAGTCACAATTACGCTATTTCTAAAAAGATGTTCTCTTTACTACAAAATTATACAAACGGCTTTGAAGATAATATTAATTTAATTAGTTTTATTGCTTCGTCAAATAAGAATAGTATAAGATTAAAGTTGTTATAAAGGTGATAGTGGTGTATTTTTAGCAGTATTACGTCATTGCGAGCGACTGAAAGGAGCATGGCAATCTCAGGAATCTTACTTGAGATTGCTTCGTCAATTATTACATAATTTCCTCGCAATGACGATTCAACAATTTATTAAGGTCAAACAAATATGCAAGAATTTGATTTAGTGGTAATAGGTAGCGGTCCGGCCGGTTATACAGGTAGTATTAGAGCTGCTCAGCTTGGTATGAAAGTAGCGTGTGTTGAGAAAAACGATACTCTCGGCGGCACTTGTTTAAATATAGGGTGCATACCGTCAAAAGCTTTACTTAATTCCTCCGAAAAATATGAAGAAGCTCTAAAGCATTTTGAGAGTATAGGTATTACTGCAGATGTAAAATTAGACTTACAAAAAATGCTAGCTAATAAAGATCAAGTAGTTTCTGACCTTACAAAAGGGATAGAAAGCCTATTTGCCAAAAATAAGATTACTAGGATAAAAGGTGAAGCTAAAATTATCTCTAGCAATATCGTTGAGGTAAATAAAGAGCAAATTAAAGCTAAAAATATCCTAATTACTACAGGTTCCAGCGTCATAGAAATACCGAATATCAAAATAGATGAAGAGTTTATTGTTTCATCTACCGGAGCTTTAAAGCTTTCTAAAGTACCTGAGAACTTAATAGTAGTCGGGGGAGGGTATATAGGTTTAGAACTTGGTTCAGTTTGGCGTCGTTTAGGTGCTAAAGTAACGGTTATTGAGTATGCACCGAGCATTGTGTCGATGCTTGATAAGGAAATTGCCACGCAATTTATGAAGCTACAGCAAAAACAAGGTATAGAGTTTAAACTAAATACTAAAGTGCTGTCTGCTGAAGTAAAGTCAGGAAAAGTAAATCTGACAATAGAGGAGGGTGGTAAGAGTTCGGCAGTAACTAGCGATGTGGTATTAATGGCAGTAGGTAGAAAAGCCTATACCCAAAATCTAGGGCTTGAGTCTGTAGGTATTATTACAGATAAACAAGGTAGAATTGAGATTAATGACCATTTCCAAACAGCTGTTTCAAATATTTACGCAGTCGGTGATGTGGTAAAAGGAGCTATGCTTGCTCATAAAGCCGAAGAAGAGGCTGTAGCTGCCGTGGAAATTATGGCAGGGCAAACAGGACATGTTAACTATAATCTAATTCCAAGCGTAATATATACTTATCCCGAAGTAGCAAGCGTCGGTGAAACGGAAGAACAGCTAAGAGGAAAAGGCATTAATTATAAAGTAGGTAAGTTTCCGTTTTTAGCAAATAGTAGAGCAAGAGCAATCGGTAGTACGGAAGGGATGGTTAAAATTCTTGCCGATAGTAAAACCGATAGGGTTTTAGGAGCTCATATTATAGGAGTTGATGCAGGTACGCTTATTGCCGAGCTTATCGCTTATATGGAATTCGGAGCAGCTTCGGAAGATATAGCAAGAACCTGCCACGCCCATCCAACATTAAGCGAGGCTATAAAAGAAGCAGCTCTTAGTGTAGATAAAAGAACGATTAATATGTAATATACCCCTACGTCATTGCGAGAAGAATTACGCAGTAATTCGACGAAGCAATCTCAGGAGTTATGCTTTATGAGATTGCCACGTCGCTTCGCTCCTCGCAATGACGAATTTAAGGATATTTATGACCAAACAAGAGCTGCGGCTTTATTTCAAAGAATTTTTAATAAAAAACCAAGATAAGATTAATTCCAACTTAGTCAAAAACTCTCTAATAAATAAAATTAGCCGGTTATTAAAGGAGTTAAAAGTAAAGATAGTAGGACTTTACTATCCTCTAAAATACGAGATTAACTTACTTGAGATAACAAACTTACATCCTAAAATAAGATTCTTCCTACCGAAAGTTATAAAAAATGAGATAAAATATTGTCCTTATCATTATAACGATCAGTTGGCTTTAGGTGCTTTTAAAACCTATGAACCTATAAATAATGATTGTGTTATCCCTGAATTAGTCATTATTCCGGGGCTTGCGTTTAGTCGGGACGGTTATAGACTTGGATACGGCAAAGGACATTTTGACCGATATCTTAATAATAACCGAAATATATTGGCTGTCGGAGTTTGTTTAAAAGAGCAGTTAATAGATAATTTTCCGGTTGAACCTCATGATCGTAAACTTGATTTTATTCTATGTCATTCCTGCGAAAGCAGGAATCCAGGGAAATAACTTCAATATTGATACAGAGGTCACATAATTTGATAAAATAAATATATAAAAAACTTGTTTTTATATATTTATTACTGGATTCTCGCCTCCGCGGGAACGACATACAACGAGCCACGCAACAAATACCACGCGAGAATGACATAGAATAAAATGGTTGATATAATAAAAAAAAATTGTTGTATTGCTCGGTGTACCTTTTGCTTTTTTTGCACAAGCAGTTGGAGATTGGCTAGAAACAGGACAAGTATCCGGCGATACTCAGACTGGAGATATTTGCTTTCAATTAGCATTGATAGGAGTAGGGACACTTATCATCGATCAGGCATTTAGTAACTTGCCTGATGATGTATACAATGAATATGTCAAAATAGTACAAGATAGTGAGATACAAGTTACATTAATTGGCTAATTTTTTTCTATTCATTATGTAATAGTTGAGATTTAATCTTACATTTAGTAAAATTAA
>NZ_MXAX01000148.1:0-5220 GCF_019249195.1 Rickettsia sp. TH2014
TTTTTTGATTTAGATTCATCTCTAATCCTCCATTNNNTATTATCTTAATTTTACTAAATGTAAGATTAAATCTCAACTATTACATTTTATACTCTAAGCGCTATATTGACTTTTTTTAATCTCCACGCAACAACGCTGTAGCGAAGTGCTTTATTGCATGGCTTGTATCATGTCATTCCTACGAAAGCAGGAATGACATGATACAACAACACCTATAATTCTAAATAAGCTTCTATTGCCAAAATTAATATTTCATCTTTTTTAGCATCTAACTCTTGAGTTAATTCTTCGTAAATTTGCCTATCTGATAGAGAAGTAAATTTTTTAAATAGCTGCACTAATTTTAAAGAAGGGATAATACGAAAAGCATCTTTTAATATTTTGGTCTTTTTATTAACATTAAGCTTATCATTTAAATTAAAGTAAAATTCTAGTAATTCATCGTTATAAAAATTTAAATCTATAGCTGTTTCCAAATAATCTATAGCATTAGCTGCATTATTACTTTCTACTTCTTGCTTTGCTGCTAATAAATAATACTCAGCAATTTTCGGCATAGACTCATGTTTATGAAATTTTGCGAGTTTATTTGTTATAAAAATAAATTTCGTCCATAGAGAAAGTCTAGCATAACAACGCATTAAAGTAATTAAATTGTCACTATCAAGTTCATTGAAATTATAAGCCTTTGTTGCGTAATTTTCTGCTTTCTCATACAAGGATTTATCATAATAAAGTTTTGCTAGGTTTTTGCTACTGAAAAAAGCGAATTCTTTAGATGCAATAAGTTTTTCAAAATAGAAAATTTTTCTATCTACATCCTCTTCAGTTACGGCTAAGATTAAATTATGGAATTCTTGTGAATCTTTTAGATCTTCAGAAGATAAATTTTTGCGAACAATAGAAGCAGATTTAGCTTTATTACTCATAATATATTCGGCAAAAGCTAAAATTAAAGTATATTTATCATGATTAACTTTTCGTTTATTAAAAATATTATGTATTTTAGACGGTAAATCGATAATTAATATTAGAAATCTAATGACAATAAAACAAGAAATTAGTAATAATAACCCTAAAATAAGACTAAAGAACAAAGTAGTCTCAATATTATAATCGTATAAACTAATAAAAACTTTTGAATCAAAGCTCTCTATTAAAGTAAACCCGAAATAAAGTAGTAAAAAAGTAGTGCATATTAATAATAACCTAAACATCTTTATTTACACACTCCTGCATAAATTTTTCTGAATAAAGAAAATCGATTAGATAGTTTAATTTCTCTAAAATTAGAGTTTTATCTTGTTCTTTTATTATCATAGAAGAAGGTTTTTTCTCAATTTTGATAAATTTCTCCAGCCACTTATGGTTGGTAGGAAAAATTACTTCTGTACTACTTGATTTCGAGAAAAGATAATTATTATTATATGCTTCTAGGCTAGTTAAAATATTCTTTATATCTCGAGGCAGCAGGCGGAATTTTACTATTCTTAACTCCTTACTATAGTCTTTATCCTGCATGAAATTATATACTAATAGATTTACATTTAATAAGTAATTAATATAATCCACTGAATATTGTTTAATAGGAGCTTCTACATTATTATCCCGTAGCTTGACCGAGGAATCCGGTTCCGGTGCTTCAGGGAACTTTAAAGAACTTACGTAATTTAAAAGCGACTTAGTAGATAATAGAGAGGCTGCTTCCTTTTCTTCTACGGTATTTTCTTTATTTTCTACTGCTTGATCAGGAATTTGACTTAAATCTTTATTTTCACTTTTAAACAGTTTTAAAATATCGGCTCTATTATGATAAAAAGTAAAAGAAGATAAGACAAATATTACTATTGCTATAAAAAAGATATTTTTGCTTTTAAATAAACTATCAAATTTTTGCATTTTCGGATAATAACTTGATTATATCGTTAGGATTTCGATCATCACAATAAACCACATTTTTTATAAAAGGTCTAACTATATTTGCAACTTTCAAACTTATAGCTACAACTAAACTATCTTGTAAATATTCTAGTAAATTATTTTGAAGTAATAATCTTAAAAAAGTTTTAGCACTATTCTGAGAATAAAGTAAAATAAAGTCAATAGACATCTTCCCAAACTCCGCTTCCAGAGGTAATTTATACGTCGATCCGGTACTCGCATCCTCACGTACTTCTATGTACGCTGCGGTGCTGCGTCCCGTGTCTCCTTTAAATTCCTCTCTATAAGCTGGTTTGGAAAGATGTCTAATATTGCTTTTAAATTCTTTTATAACAGATAACGGCAGCTCGTTCAAATATTCTACATTATAAATGATATGTCTAGCTATTTTATTAGGCAAATCTTTAGTAATTTCATTTGAAGATAAATATATAGTCTGCTCATATAAATCAGGAGGAAAATGCTTAATCAAATCTTCCGCGTTTTTAGCAGTATAAATTACTTTCTTGCCTAATAATCGTTTTGACTTACTACCTACTACCCAAATATCTTGTTTTAAGTTATGACCGGCTAAGATATTTGCTGCGTATTTACTAGTGATTATTATATTTAAGTAATTATCTAAAATATCAATATTAAAATCTAGAATTTCATATTTAATTAAAGGACAATGAATATAACGTAAATCTAAATTATATTTACTTATTTCTTTTATAGTTTCATTATTTTCTTCAATATTTCTAGTTAATAAAACCGATTTCATACAATATTTGTACCCCAATATAAAAAGCAACTGCCCAAATAATAATAGCAGCTATTTTATTAATTATGGTTAAAATCGTGCTACTTTTATTTAGCTTTCTGATATTATAACCTGCAACTGCTAAAGAAAAAAACCATATCCAAGATATAAATATACAAGTTAAGGTAAACATAATTTTTGCAATACCGTTATACTTTAAAGCACTAGTACCTATTACTATAATCGTATCCATAATAGCATGAGGATTTAATATTGACACCGATATAGTAAATAAAATTTGTTTTTTAGCTGAAAAAGCCCCGGAATTCATTGTAAGATCAATAGGCGGCCGTTTCCAAGTATTATATCCCATATAAATTAAAAAAATAAATCCAACAATAAATATAGATAATTTTAACCAAGAAATTTCAAGAATTAATAAAGATACCCCAAGAACTGCCATACATATAAGAATAGTATCACATATTGAGGCTGCAATTATGCTAGGTAAAGCTTTACTAAACTTTGGCTGTTTTGCTCCTTGATTAAATATAAAAATATTCTGTACTCCGAGCGGCACTATTAAACCAAGAGCTAAAACAATACCATGTAAAAAAGCACCTAATATATCATTCATTATTGTAATTTAGTTTTTATCTTTAATAATATTAACAAAGAGGGGATAGTTATAATAGTAGTAAATAAAAAGAAATTTTGCCAACCGAAATTTACTACCATATAGCCTGAAATTATAGGAAAAATTGAGCGTGAAATTCCCATCATCGACGAAAGAAAAGAATATTGAGTAGCTCGAAATTTACCTTGGCATAGCGAAGAAATAAAAGCTATATAAGCAGTCATCGTCATACCACCAGTAATACTTTCTATTCCTATCGTGATAAATAATAATAAAGAATTTTTACCGTTTATTTCAAGAACAATAAACAAAATATGTCCTAAAGCATGAATAATCCCAAATAAAAATATATTATTTAATATATTTTTATGTTTCATAATAAAGCCACCAAGTAGTCCGCCGATTATAGCTCCTACAACACCCCAAAACTTCCCAACACTTGCTATCTCAAAAGCATCATACTCAAGATGAAGCAAAAACGGATTAATCATAACATTGATTAAGTTATCCGGTAATCTATATAATACTAGGAAAATTAATATATGGATAATGAAATATGCGAGGCTGATGCCATTCCCGCGGAAGCGGGAATCCAGAAAGATCTTTAAGAAATTAGAATAATAACGTTTTATAAAAAATTCATTATTTGGATTCCCGCTTCCGCGGGAATGACATATTCTTTCTTCAACGAGACCAAAAGAATTAGTATATCTAGCAGCTACAATCAATAAAATTAAATAAATAAATACTAAGCCGGCAAAGATTTTATATATTTCATTAAATGTAAAATAAATAGATAAATAAATAGCTCCGGAACCAGCTAAAAGCATACCGACCCGATAACCGAATATATATATTCCTGAAGTAAACCCAAGCGATTCTTTAGGTACTATTTCCGTTCTTAAAGCACTTAATATAGTATCTTGGGCTGCACTAAAAAAAGAAATAATTAAAGCCGTAAAGGTAAATAATACTAGATTAGTACGAGGATCTAGAAAGCTGAAAATATATATAAGAAATATTAACGCAGTACTAGTTAAGCAAATCCAAGATAATCTATGACCGAATATTTTGTTTAAATATTTAATTTGCACTGCATCAAAAATCGGTGCTAACAAGAAATTAATAGAGTAGGGAAGCGTTATGAATGATAATATACCGATTGTTTGCAGTGCCATATCCTCTTTAGCAAGCCAATAATTTAAAGTATTACCGGTAATCATTAGATTAAAACCGCTAATAAGTCCAAACAACCAAATAATAAGTAAATGAGAGTTATTTAACATGAATTTTATATATGTATTAATTTTATGATGTGGGTCTTATTGCATGATTCGACCTACTCGATGTCATTCCCGCGTAGGCAGGAATCCAAAAAAAATAACTTCAATAAGTTTTTATAGATTTTACTGGATTCCCGCCTACGCGGGAATGACATAAAATGAGCCATATAACAAAGCTTATGATGTGCGACCACGATAATTGTTGTGACACTGCCACAACAATTTCTTGATAAGGATATAATTTAGAAAATTTAACCATACGCGAAAGGTTAGCAAAATCAAAACCATTACCATATAGTAGGGTTAACCTTTTAGCCATTTGAGATAATATTTGCTCTCCATATTCAGCCCGTTATTGTTTAGAATTTCTTGATTAATAAGAGAACCAATATGCCAATATAACATTACTAAAGTACTATTAGTGTAACTTGCTACTTGCGATTTAGCTGATTTAATTTGATAAATTATATTACTATAATGGACTGAGAAATCAAGACAAAAAATAATCAAATTCGTTTCCTATTTTTATTATATTGTTAAGCAGCTAATTGATAATAATTTTGCGTATAATTCAGATAAACATCCATAGGTTTTTTGTAACCAATACCCGAATGAAA
>NZ_MXAX01000149.1:0-6435 GCF_019249195.1 Rickettsia sp. TH2014
TTTTTTGATTTAGATTCATCTCTAATCCTCCATTNNNTATTATCTTAATTTTACTAAATGTAAGATTAAATCTCAACTATTACATTTTAACTGGATTCCGTGAATAAATCACGGAATGACAGAGCTAAGAGTTACATCTTCATAAATCTGCTCTACTACGCCGTCAACTCCCATTAAGAAAGTATGACCTTTAATTGAGGGAATTTTTCTTTGATTAGGTTACGTGCTTTATTTAAAATTTCCGCATGCGCTTCCGTTTCTTTTTCACGTGTGTCTAAATGTTCTTGGCCTACAAGCATCTTGTAAGCTCCACAATCTCTATGGTCAAGAAACACAATTTGTTTAATATTATGTAACTGCTGTAAAATTCCTATCGTATCTTCTATTGTTTTTCCCCAATAAGTATATTTGTCGTTAACGAGGGCAAGCGATGCACCGGGAAGCGATACTTTATCAAAATCATCGTCTAGCCCTAATTGCTTCATTATTTATCTGTTTCGTCTATTAATCTAAAATCTACACAACTAATTAGAAGAGTAGAAGCTTCATTTAATGTTTTTAAATGTTCATTACTTACTTCTACCTTTATGACTTCCTTATTGGCAATTATATCATTGTTAGCAGCGTAAAGATTTAAACTAGACCCCATAATAAACCCTAAAATTATATATTTTACATATATCATAAAATTCTCCTATTTAAAAATATTTCTTACATGCTTTAAAATAAGAATAACCTGTAATGATTGTTAAAAAAGCGGCAATCCATAAGATTATTTCCCCTACTATATCTAAATAAATAATTCCTGAACCTTTTGAGCCTAGTATCAATATCGATAAAGCAAACATTTGTAAAAACGTTTTTACCTTAGCGAGTCTCGATACAGGCACACTAACCTTTACTAAAGCTAAAAATTCCCGAAGACCGCTAACTAAAAATTCTCGTGCTAAAATTAATAGACAAGGTATCTCATCTACATTATCTTTTTTTAGCAGCATTATAATAACGCAACCTACTAGTAGCTTATCTGCTATAGGATCAAACATCTTGCCAAAGCTCGTAACTAAATTATATTTTCTTGCAATATAACCGTCAAAAAAATCCGTAATACTAGCTAAAACAAATAATAATGCTCCAAGTTTACGTGCAAGTGAATTATTTATATAAAATGCCAGTATAATAACCGGAATTACCATTATTCGAGCAATAGTTAGAAAATTAGGTAGATTTTTATCTATTCTCATTAATTAATTAAATTTATTAATATAATATTGTTGAATTATGGATAGAATATTGTTCCAAGACCAATATATTAAAAGTCCCACAGGAAAACTACTAAACATAAATAAAAAAATTAGCGGCATAAATTTCATTACTTGAGCTTGCATCGGGTCCGCAGGTTCAGGACTCATTTTTTGCTGTAAGAACATAGTAACAGCCATTAAAATAGGCCATGCTCCAATCATTAAAAATGACGGCGGTGAAAAAGGTAATAAGCCGAATAAATTAAAAATAGTAGTAGGGTCAGGGGCGGATAAGTCTTTAATCCAGCCGTAAAACGGTGCTTGCCGCATTTCAATAGTTACATATAATACTTTATAGATAGAGAAAAATACCGGAATTTGAACAAGTATAGGCAAACAACCCGCTACCGGATTTACTTTTTCTTTTTTATATAAAGCCATTATTTCTTGATTTAAACGCGCCTTATCATCACTGTATAAATTTTTTATCCTATCGATTTCCGGCTGTAAATTTTTCATTTTTTTCATCGAACGATAAGACTTATTGGCTAACGTAAACATTAATAGCTTAATTATAACCGTAACAATTAATATGCTAACACCGAAATTACCGACATAGCCATAGAAAAAATTCATGGCGTAAAAAACCGGTTTGGTAATTATATAAAACCAACCGAAATCAATAGCTCTATCAAATAATTTAATATCATATTGCTTTTCATATTTATCAAGCAGATCTACTTTTTTTGCTCCTGCAAAAATTCTGCTTTTAATGGAGAAATTTTCGCCGGGTTTTATTATTTGTACTGGTGAAATAAAATCAACCTGGTATCTTTCAGTCCCTTGCTTAAGAGCATAATTAAAATTCGAGCTGTAATTACTTGATTTATCAGGAATCAAGGAAGATAACCAATATTTATCGGTAATTCCTATCCAGTCAACCTTACTTGCTGCAAATTTTGCACTTTTCTTATCTTTAATATCATCATACGAATATTCTTTAAGATTCTCGTCTATACAACCTATAGGTCCTTGATGCAGTATATTTACCGCTTTTTCCACTGCGGTATATTTACGATTTATTAAACCATATGATTGGATTGGAAGCTCTTTATCGCTATTATTAACGATGGTTTGCTCTATAGTAAATAAATAGTTTTCATCGACAGTAATAGTAACTAAAAATTTAACCCCATCTTCGTTAACCCAAAATAAATTAACAGGTTTTTCAGGGTTTAATATCTCACTATCACTATTCCATATAGTATCGTTGTTGGGGAGTTTTACACTAGATAAATTACTAACTAGACCAATTTCAGCAAAATAGGCATTTTCTGTATTAGTCGGTGAAAATAATCTCACTTCAGGACTATTGTTAGATAAATCTTGCTTATATTTCTTTAATATTAAATCATCAAATCTAAGTCCTTTTAGTGAAATAGAACCGGTGAGTGATTCAGATTCTATTTTAATACGCTGTACCCCGCTTTCTTCTTGAACAACAATATCAGTTGCAGGTTCTACTAAAGCTTTTAACTGTTGTTTCTTTAAATTTTCTGCTTTCTGCACCGCTATTTGCTGTTGCTGTTTTTTTTGTTCAGGTTTTACAACAAAATATTGCCAACCGAAAATTATACTTAAAGACAGTATAATAGTGGCCATTAAATTAATTATATTATTATTCATTCCTAGGTCTTAAATTTTCATATTTTTAAAGCTTTAAGTTTTAAAGCATTTAGAGAAAATAATCAAGTAGTATATATACTTCTTTTCTTTCAAAAGTAGTGAATATCTAAGATGAAGGGTGACTTCCATCTTGGATACAAATTTAACTTCAGATATATTATACCATTCCTACATTCTGAAATATTTTTAATTTAAATTCAGGAAGTATAGAAATTAAATGTTCAGAAATATTGTCTTGTATATTTTCATAACCCACTAAATTCACTTCTTTAACAAAGGTATATATTTCTATAGGCAACCCATTAATCGTAGGTTCAAGCTGTCTTACTAGCAAAGTAAATCCTTCGGTATAAACTGCTGGATTATTTTTTAGATATTCCTGAATATATAATTTGAATAGTTTAATGTTGGTTAAATCCTTCTCTTCTTTATCAAGAGTTATTTTATCTATTACATCCTTTGATATATAAGGAGATTTTTTTAGTTCTTGTAAAATAGTAGCATCACAGAAGTTAATAGTTGCCATATTAATATTAAATACTCTCTTCACCCTTCTTGCTCCTGATTCACTAATTCCTCTATAATTAGTTACATTAGAATTTAAAATACTGTAAGTAGGAACTGTAGAAATAGATTGGTCAAAATTCCTAATTGTTACTACGGAAATAGTAATTTTTTCAACTGTTCCTTCAATTTCGCCTATACGTACCCAGTCTCCAATATTAATAATTTCTTGAGTAGTTAGTTGCAAGCTTGCAATTAACCCTAAAACGGTATCTTTAAAAACAAATGTTAAAAGAGCTGCTGCCGCACCTAAACTTGTTAAGAATGTACTAAGCGAAATATTTAATGTATATGAAATAGTTACCATTGCTGCAATAACTATGACAATAATTTTTAATATTTGAAAATATAAGCTAAGCGGTGCATTTTTTGCAACGACCTTGATCCTATTGTTATACAAATCTGCAAAAGCATCTATAAGCGTTAATAATAACATCGTCACGGATATACTAGTATATAAGATTACTATAGTATCTTTGATTCCAAGTAACACATGCGCTTTAAAAGAAGTAGGGTGAAAAACATCTCCCCAACCTATAAAGTAAAGTGCTAATAAAGTGTGTAATAAATAACGAAATATAGGATATTTTTTTAGTATCCTTTCATAATCATCATAATGATGTCTAGTTAAATAATTTTTTACAGGAATAAAAATTAATCTTTTAATTAGAAATATCACCGGTATAAGAGATACTAACATAACAAACAATAATACTAACTCAGTACTTGAGGTATGGTATAGATCCATTAAATATTGCATATTTTACCTATCATTATTATTATAAATATAAATCTTTTTTATTATTACTAAGAATTTTATTTTTATCAATAATTTTAACTCAAAAGAACTTGGTATTGCTAAGCAAATATAGATACTGTCATTGCGAAGCCACGAAATGGCTGTGGCAATTCATAAAAATGATAAAAACTCGATTACTTCGTCAATTACTTACATAATTTTCCGTAACTCAGACGTTAAATGAATTAAATAACTTATTATGACATTTCCTAATATCAATCCAATTATTTTCTCTATAGGTCCACTTGCTGTCTCTTGGTATTCTCTTTCATATGTAGTAGGAATTTTGCTAGGTTGGTTCTATGCAAACAAAATTATAGAAAAATTTAAGCCTCAAATTACTAAAAAAAATCTAGAAGATTTCATTACTTATGCCGTTATAGGCATAATAGTCGGAGGTCGCCTCGGTTATGTTTTACTATATAACCCTTTGAAATATTTTTCAAATCCAATAGAGATTTTAAAAACCTATGAAGGTGGAATGTCGTTTCACGGTGCTACTATAGGAATGATTATCGCCACTTATTTGTTTTGCCGAAAATATAAAGTGAATTTTTTAAGCCTCACGGATATTATAGCGCCTGTAGTACCTATCGGGTTGTTTTTAGGCAGAATCGCCAATTTTATTAACGGTGAATTATATGGACGCATTACAACTTCTTCTTTCGGGATAATTTTTCCAAATAGCGATTTACAGCCCCGTCATCCTAGTCAGCTATATGAAGCTTTTTTTGAAGGGTTAATATTATTTTGTATATTAGCATACTCAGTATTCAAACGTGAAGCTCTTAAAAAGCAAGGCTTAAACTCAGGGCTATATTTAATATTTTATTCTCTTTTCCGTATAATTGTTGAGATGTTTAGAGAACCTGACGTGCAGATCGGGTTTATTTTAGATAGCTTAACTATGGGACAGATTTTATCTATACCAATGTTGCTTTTAGGGATTTATTTAATATGTCAGTCGAATCGAAAATAAGGCAGTTAATTGATCAAACCGGATATATTACTTGCGATGTTCTCATGCAGGAAGTATTACAATCAAATCCTACTTCCTATTATCAGCAAGTAAAAACTCTAGCTAGCGAAGGTGACTTTGTTACAGCTCCTGAAATTTCGCAGCTATTCGGTGAAATTATCGGTTTATGGTGTATCAAGGAGTGGCAAAGAATCGGTTGCCCAAAAAGTCTTAGTTTGGTTGAGCTTGGTCCAGGTCGAGGTCTATTAATGCGTGATTTACTACGCACTGCAAAATTAGTACCGGAATTTTACAAAGCTTTATCTATTGAACTAATAGAAATTAATCAAAATTTTATTGCTCATCAAAAGGCTAATTTACAAGATATTAATTTACCGATTAGCCATCGATCATTTGTAGAAGATATACCCAAAAAACCTACTATAATAATAGCTAATGAATTCTTTGATGCTATGCCGATAAAGCAATATATTAAAGCCAAGGAATTATGGTATGAAAGAATATTTGTAGTGCAACAGTTAGACGGCAGAATTAAATACGATAAAATAAGCGTTAATAAGCAATTACAAGAATATTTGCTGCGTACTCATATTGAAGCAAAAGACGGAGCAGTACTTGAAGAATCTTATAACTCAATAGAAATTATAAAATTTATAGCACAGCATCTAAAAAAACTAAGCGGCAGCTGCTTAATAATAGATTACGGCTATGATCTAGCTCCGGGTAACAGAACTAGATATCAGTATAATCCAACATTACAAGCGGTTAAAAACCATAAATATTGCCCCATCCTTGAAAATCTTGGAGAAGCTGATTTATCGGCGCATGTGGATTTTTATACATTAAAAACAGTAGCTAAAAATAGTAAAATAAATGTAATAGATACAATATCACAACGAGATTTTTTAGTAGAAAACGGAATTTTATTACGCAAGCAAACATTGCAAGACAAGCTTAGCGAGGAGCAAGCAAGAATAATAGAAAAACAAGTAGAAAGATTAATATCACCGAAACAAATGGGAACATTATTTAAAGTATTACAGATAACGAATTAATTCATTATTTTCCAATGGGAACATATTTACATATAAATTCAAAAGGACTCTCTTTGGCACAAGGAGTTAGTTTTATTTTATTATCTGTAATAGTTGAGATTTAATCTT
>NZ_MXAX01000150.1:0-1020 GCF_019249195.1 Rickettsia sp. TH2014
TTTTTTGATTTAGATTCATCTCTAATCCTCCATTNNNTATTATCTTAATTTTACTAAATGTAAGATTAAATCTCAACTATTACATTTTTAGCTAATATACACTTTCTTTCTAAAGTAGTATTGTATACTCTTTAATTTATTTTGTATTATTTTGAAGTTTAAAAAAGAAATTTCGTAAACAGGCTTTTTGAAATATTTCTTTTTGTTCTGAAGGGAAATGTTGCTTGATAAAATTAGTGCAAACATTTAATAGTTGTTGTTCTACGGTTCGTATTTCTAAATAAGCTGCTATGAGTAAGAAACTTTCTATAGTTTCTTTTACTGTTTCTAAAACCTTTTCTGTAGATTTAGCATTTATAGTTTGTAAATTATGTAGGCGATCAAACGCTTTAATAAGTGCGTTATCATATCTTTGTTCCTGTATTAGTAAATTTAACATTTCACCGGAGCTAATTTTACCGTACAGCTTAATTCTTGTTAAACGTTCTACGCTACCGGCAATATTCTTATCAAAAATTTTGCTAATATCAGCGTATGTAAGTATTGTATCCTCTATAGTATCATGAAGAAGGGCGACATTTGTCATATACGATTTGTAAAGTTTAGGAGCCTCAAGAGCCGTAAAATCTGCAAGCATGATTGCAACTTCTATAGGGTGAGAATAATAAGGCTCCCCTGATTGACGCATTTGAGAAGCATGATATTTACGGGTATAATAAAGACCTTTTTCAATTTCTGTGATATCTATAGGCGAGTCTACTATAGTATTCAAATATTTAATTCGATCAATTAATTTATTACTATAATCATAAACCTCAAATTTTTGCTGCCAAGTATCAATATCTTCCATAAACCTACTAATTATTTAAACTTCTTTTAAAAGGAGTATATACATATTATTAGTATCAAATATTTTTATAAGAAAATTAATAAGATTTTAGAAAGATATGATATTTATTTTTTAAATTGATCGATAATCAATGGGTAATCCTCCCATTTTTAATCGCAATAGAGAGTAGA